>WAKA01000101.1 GCA_015523565.1 Candidatus Heimdallarchaeota archaeon
GAAATATACAGCAGTCCCATATTTGTCAATAATAGAATCTATTGAGAAATCGATATCGAAGAAATATCGATAGTTGCAATATTCACCAATGAATTTTTTTCGGCATTGAAGACATTCTTGTAAATGACTTGCGATTTTTGTAATGCCATCACAATGAGGGAGATCACATCGGGACAGTTTTTGTATTTCCATCCAATGATCATACCATAGCCAAAAGAGGAGCTCATTGTATAAATTTAGATCATGAATGATTTTGAGTAGTTCATCAACTTCAAATGAATTCAATATTAAAATGAAAGAATCATCTTTGATTTTAGATCGGTATGACAATTCCTTATTTATTAGTGAAATCAATGGAGATCCCTTTGGCATTGGCAAATTGACATGATTTCCATCAAGAGCGATAGAAAACCCTCCAAGATGGTTAGGCGATAAATCCCAAGCCATATGGAGAATGGCATTGATAATATCATCTTTTGACAATCCATTAAATTTGATGATGGAATGGATATTCTCAAAAGACTGAAGATTGATATTTTCAGAGACTTCCATAATTTAATAAAAATAAAATGATTTAAAAAGAAGAGACTTGATGAACTATGACCATATCTTACAGAGTCATCTTCTTTTATAGTATGTAGGAGGCATTACACTATTTCCATTATTTACAAAGGCTTTTGCCACTTCCCTTGCAGCAAGCTTTGCCATTTCTTTTTTACGATGTTCAACATATGCACGCATGGCATTGAATCCAAGAGCCGCACCAAAAGCCAAAGCAACAACAGTAAATAGATTTTTTTCCATGACTGCACCAATATTTGAGAGATAGGAAATAATATTGGACAAAGGATCATTTGCGTTCCTGGTTGTTGGTTGTTCACCATATGCATCCACAATAAATGAAGATTCCAAAAGGGATACAACATTCCAAGGGGTGAGGACAACATCACTAGAACCAGACACCCCGCCAATGTTAAGGATTGTATTTGTCAAGTCCTGGTTTTGTACGAAAGAAACAGTGGATGCCTTTTGATCAAATACAAGGGATGCCTTGGAAACAATGTCCCATGCCTTGACATTATATAACCCTGCAATCATCCAGAACGGATTTATGCTTCTCCCAGCAGGGATTGTAAGGGTATATGCAAACACATATGATCCATTTTCTGGAATGTACCGATACATCTCAACAAGAGTGTCATTTTCTCTTTGGGAGTTGAATTCAACCCTGACAAGTGGAAGGGCAATTGTCCTATAATCAAACTTCCGAAGGTCAAGATAAGTTGAATAAATCAGAAAACCAGCCTTGTCATATATTTCAAGAGAAACATTGTAATTGGTATTCCTAATATAAAGCAATCCATCTTGGATAAATGATCGATTTATTGCATCATTGGATGGGTTTTCAAAGTTGTCTATGACAAGGGGGCGGACATATTCCCCGTTTACCTTGACATCAAAGGCAGAGAAATCAATTTCATTGGAGACAATCTTTAACCCTTCAGAATTTGGCATGACTTCTAGGGTTCCAGTATAATAATTTGAATTCCAGTAGGTAAGGAGGTATCTATGGACAATCACAGAACCACTCCCGTTTATCCATGATACAAGGACACTGATATTATGAAGACCAGGGATCAAACTTTTTGTGACGATGAAATCACGATCCAACGATCCAGAGACAAAAGGAACACCATCATGATAGATATCCACAGTTGCAGTGGGTTGGTTTGTGGAAATTGTGATATTTACGGTATCTGTAGCCATACTTGAAACATAGCTTATGTCAGAAAGCAAAGTGTTGGGGTCATTGGCAGTCAAAGGAACCACAAAATATCTTGTGACATTCTGAACAACCAATGCCCCATACTTGCTTATGTTTGCAGACACTATGAAGACCACATCCGTATAATTCTTGTTTTGTGGGTTTTGCCATGCAATAGCTTCATTTGAACGAAATGTTTGGTAAAACACACCATCTAAGTAAAGATAAACAAGGTATTCTTCTTTATTTGTGGAAAGAGACAAAGTGCTTTGACCAGTATTGTCAGGAACTGTCCATGAGTATGAGTAAACAATCAAATCATCTTCAGATTCAAGGGTAATACTTCTGGATTGACTAAGGTCAACAGTAAATGAAGAAAGGATTGTGATAGAATCATTAGATAAAATCCTGAGATCATATGTTTTTGCGACCAATGACAAGGTGATATAGTCATTTGCCGCAACCCAAAATGAAAGGGCACCTGTCCATGCAATTGATGGTGATTTAAGCTGAACAAGAAGTGGGCGTGTCTCTTGATTTTGAATGAGAAGGGAATTCATTGGAAGAACAATGACAATTGGAAGAGCAGATGCCCCCATGGGGATAGATGAGCTGTTATATAATATAGTCTCTCCGAATAAATCATTTATCCTGAAATATATCACAGACATGTTCAGCAAGATTTCAAACGGAGTGTCTAGTACCTGAATAAAGGTAATATTGTCAAGGGAATAGTAAACTGCAACAGATTCAAAGGGGATATAGTTGCCGATTGAATCCACGAACCTAAAGAATAAGGTGAGAGTTGGTAACTCAACAAGCCTATAGAAATCAATTTTCACAAGGGTTGAGTTGCCAGAGGTTGCAACAATTGTAACATTCCATACCCCGACAGATGGAAGAGTTAAAGTGAATGAACCTACACTTTCAGGAACGACAGTAGTCAGAGTCCCATTCAAATAAACGGAGACCGTAGCGTTACCCCAATTCGTACCCAATGAATAAGATACACTTTGCCCAGTTATTGTTGCAGTGTAAACTCCCCATCTAAGGATAGCCATATATTCTTTTGCGGCTGACAAGGCATTGCCAATTGCCGCATAATTTTTAAGAAGAAGAGACACCTGTGTGGAATTTGTGAGGTCTATCTCATTCATCGCCATTGTAAAGTTGGAAGCTAGATTGCTATCCAATTGCAAAAGGTCACCCATAATTTGAATGAAATTTGCAGTCATACTTGAATTGAGCTGGCTGAGGTCTCCAAAAACAGTCAGGAAATTGTTGGTCATACTGCTATTGATCTGAGTAAGGTCTCCCATGACCTGAAGGAAATCGTTCGCCATACTGGAGTTGATCTGGGTGAGGTCTCCAAACACCTTGGTGAAATTGGAAGCGAGATTACTATCTATCTGCACAAGATCACCCATAACCTGGATGAAGTTGGAGACCATACTTGAGTTTATCAATGTAAGATCTCCGACAATCTGGGTGAAGTTGGAAGCAAGGTTGCCATCCATTAAATTTAGGTCACCCATGATTTGAAGAAAATTAGAGATCATGCTCGAATTAATGAGGATAAGATCTCCGACGATCTTGGTAAAGTTTGAGGCAAGATTGCTATCCATTAAATTGAGATCTCCCATGACCTGAAGGAAATTGGAAACCATGCTGGAGTTGATCTGAGTGAGATCACCCATAATCTGAAGAAAGTCAGCCACCATGCTGGAGTTAATCTGGTTCAGGTCACCTACGATTTTGGTAAAGTTTGAATAGAGGTTACTGTCGAGTTGTTTCAAGTTCCCAAAAACCTGAAGGAAATCAGTTATCATTGTGGAATTTACTTGAAATAGGTCTCCGATGATTTTGGTGAAATTAGACGCAAGGTTGCTGTCCATTAAGTTGAGATCATTCATGACTTGGATGAAGTTGGAGACCATGCTTGAATTAATGAGAGTGAGGTCTCCGATTATCTTGGTGAAATTGGAGGCAAGATTGCCATCTATTAAATTGAGATCCCCAATGACCTGAAGGAAATTGGAAATCATGCTGGAATTAATGAGGTTGAGGTCTCCCATAACCTGAAGGAAATCGTTCGCCATACTGGAGTTGATCTGGGTGAGGTCTCCAAATACCTTGGTGAAATTGGAAGCGAGATTACTATCTATCTGCACAAGATCACCCATAACCTGGATGAAGTTGGAGACCATGCTGGAATTAATGAGGTTGAGATCTCCGACGATCTTGGTGAAGTTTGAGGCAAGATTGCTATCCAAGATGTTTAGAATATCTGAAATAAGCGTAAAGTTACCTTGTAAGTTACTGTCCAATATTTGAAGATCATTGGCGAAGAGATTTATTGATGAATTCGTTGCCTGGATTTGAATGGTCAGATTTTGGGTTTGATAATCAATGGCAGCATGAATTGAGGAATTAACAGATGACAAATCACCAAGTAAACTTAAAGTATTGTCAAAAATGTCTTTGATTAAAACGCCACTGACGACCAATGCAGAATCTCGGTCAACAGTATATATGAATTCGGCTTTTGTCCCATTCAAACTGGCTGTGCCAAAACCATTTGCGGAAGGATCAGAATATTCTATAGTGAAATTGTAGGTTCCTGTTGCAAGATTGAATTCGACAATCTCACCAGGCATTACCCATTCTGAGAATGTCGGTCCGTTTGTGATATGTAAATAGACAGGAGATTCAGCCATATTCCAAATCTTGACATTGTATAGGGTTCTTACAAAATCGTAATACCTCATATAAGACTGCGCTATGTTTTGATAAAGAATATTGTTCCAAAAATCAGTTATTGTTAGATTAAAAGTAGACAAAGTATCATTGACCATGAAAGAATCATCGTAGATACGAACACCATCAACAAATATACGGAATTGGCGAGGATCGATGAAATTACCTCTTTGATCAACAATCCTGATTGTAGATACGCCCTGACTAGTGGTCACATACAAATATTGTTGAGGAGAGCCAGGAATGAAAACACCATCAATGTCAGAATTCATGATTGGGACATATGTTAAATTATGTGTACCATATGATGCATTTTTGGGGATAGATTGGAGATCTGGATAGTTTCCGATATAAATACCATCACTCCAGACACCATATGTCAATGAATTATTAGGGCTACTGAAAAATATGGATGACCCAGAGTCATGGATTTGGGTTGCAATGATATTGTAAAAGCGGATATAATCAACTTTAGCATAATTTATGGCAGAGTTATCCCCATTTCCGTCGAATAAGAAATCAAGATACGTATTTGAATAAGTGCCAGCCCAATCATTGGATTTAGGATAATTGACAATCAACCAATTGGAAAAGGAGGAGGTTATATAATTGTTTGTAATTCTGTTTCCAGACCCCCAATTCCTCATAAACCACAAGGCATATGAGGATGCACTATCTGATGGGGTTTCAAGATATACTCTTGTTTTTACATAAGGATATTTATCCGCATCAATATATGGCATGGTAATCTGAAAATGAGAATAACCTCTTGCAGGATCACCAAGACCATCCTGTGTGGATAGTCTAACATATCCAGACTCCGATGAGTTTTTAATACCATATGTATTGACATTCCAATTTTCCCAGTTATATTCAAAATCCCAGCCAAGGACATATTCGTTCGGTTTCTGAGGAGTAATATAAACTGGAGAAAATGCGGCAACAGTATAAAAACGTAATTCTGCAATTGAAAAGTTGGATAAGCTGGATCCAGACATTTGTAATCCATAGTCTGTCAGGACATAATCATTACTCCAATTTGGATCCTCTGTCCAATCAATAAGATAATCTCCTGTTTCAGATGTAGGGAGATAATAATTATTCCAGGCACCATTCTGTTTTGTGAACAACAGAACAGAACTAGCAGAGAGATAGGTTATTTTTGCATACCATATGTGGTATTTAGGATCGATACTTACAGCACCACTATTTGTTTGAATGTTTCCAATAGTGTTAGGAGATTTAAGTTGAACATCAATTTGACCAGTTTTCCAAGTTGACGTAGTTTGCCAATGACTAGATAATCCATCTCTGTCTTCCATAAAGTCAGAAACATCATGTTTTTCTTTTAAAAAATATTCCCCAAACCAATTCATATAAGACCAAGCTCGAAGTTCATATTCTTTTTCTTGAATTGAGTTCGAATATATTGTTGAAAACATACCATTTGAATTGGTAATTCCAGTCCATCGATTAATAATTGAATTGGAGGTACGATCCCTTAATTCAATATTTGCATTTATATTTGATGCGATTGGATTTTGCCTGCCATCCCAATATCTGAAAGTCGAAGATATTTGATATTGAGAATAACCAATCGTGGATATTCTTGGATTTGCGGAATAGAATTGAAGATTATCCAATATAAATGAAACATTACCAGAATTTGCGACTAATGCAAAATTTACAGTATCACCTGTTCCAATCTCAACATATCCAAAATATTGATACCAGCGATTTAAAGGAGAGGTTGTGTCACTTATAACATCATATACCCATAAACCATCAGAATCCTTATATCCCATCCTAAAATTAACTTCAAGATAAGATAAATAATATGCAAAAGAAACATAATAATTCCCTGGTTCAAGTTGTAGTTCCAATGCATCATAATTGTCAAGCCTAACATCCAAAGCAGTGGAACCTTCAAAAGTATTTGTCAAAGACCAATCCAACTTGTAAGTGCCATCTGACAGATAATCATAGACATAGAGACCATTGATGGAACCACATTCAAAATCAAGACAGGCAACAGGAGATTCATTGATTGGATCTATTGCAAGGACATATGGATATTGATAATCAGAATAGCCATAAATGACATAATTATTTCCTGGGAAAAATCCTGTGAAATTATAATCCCCATTTGAAAATCCGACCAATGGAACTGTTTTTGGATCCATGGTGACATTAGTCCAGTCAATTGGAAGTTTAAATGTGATCCAGGACAGTTCAGAGGTTACCTGAAACCAGATGACATGTTGAATTTTTGTTGAGGAAACATATGCATAATATGTGTTAAGATAAATATCCCGTCCATCAGAAGTTTTTGCCAAGATATTCTCTCCTGCATACCAATTGCCTTCAAAAGCAGGAGGAGATGCACTACCAGAATTCCCAGCATACAGATATGTAATTGGATTGCTAAAGAACACATTATTTATCTCAGAATTCATGATTGGTGCGTATGTCAGGTTATGCATTCCACCAGATAAATCACGAGGAATCGATTCCAGGTCTTTGAATTTACCAAGGTAAGTCCCATCAATCCAAACAGCATATGTAAGGGTGTTGTTTGGAGAGGTAAGGACAAATGAAGAACCAACAACATTCAGAACAGGTTTTATTTGATGCACAAAATAAATATAATCGATGTAATATCTTTTTGAGTTTGAATTGCCATTGACCCATAATTGCCAGCCATCATTATCAGAGACTGCATTTGAGATATCAAAAGTGAAAACATTCCAATTTGTTGTAGTCGATACTAAATAATTATTTGCATAATTTGAAACTTCAGTGTCTAATCTAAAATAAAATGTAGCAGAAGAATTAACTTTGGCTCTTAATTTGACAAGGTTGTAGAAACTATTATCAAACAACCGTTCCCAATATGGAGAACCACCGCCCCATCCAGCTGTCGCTCGTCCACCAGCAGAACCAGAGGGATTAGTATCCCAATACATATATCCATCTTGAACATAGCCAGGTCTGGAATTGATTGGGTCATTGAAAAAGTCAAGATCAAATTCACTCCAATCCATCATATCTGAGTTTTGATCATAGCGATATTCCAATGGAGATTGGGGTGTGAAAACAATATTTTGACTTTGGATAAAGTGAATATCCATAACACTTGTTTTAATTGGTTGAGGCATCCAAAGACCACCCCAAGTATATACGTTTCCGAGATTAGGAGATCCTGAAAAATAATTGAAATCATCAATGTCAGAAACAATACTAACCCATGTATTTAAATCAATGTTTGGAACAAAATATCGGAAATAATCATTATATCCGTTATTTGTATATAAAAACCAATAATAATTGGAATTACTAGAGACATTGGTTTTAATATACATGTAAACAAAATCAATGTTGGATAAATCATTATTCGATGTTGCAGAATTAATGAAAAAGTCTGGGTTCCCATAGTCTGTTTCAATTTCAATATATCCATCAAATGATGTTGTTTTGAAGTAAGGAGCACCACCCCAATATGCAACATTTAATAAATCATCCCTGGAATATGGTGTACCCCACCAACTCTCAATAGAATAACTTTTAATGACATATTCTTTTTCAGCAAAAGAACCGTAATAAATTTTAGAAAATCTACCAGTTTGATCTGTTTTACCAGACCATTGATCCAATGTATTTAATTCATTCCTTTCCTTTAATGTGAATGATGCATCTAC
>WAKA01000102.1 GCA_015523565.1 Candidatus Heimdallarchaeota archaeon
ACTTGACACCCGATGCTAATGAGGGCGTGGATGTCATCCATTATGACCCATCACTCCCCTTGACAAGTGACCAATGGAATGAAGTGCTTGACTATGATCCATCAAACTCGCATGGAAGAGCTGTCATTAGTGCATTGGCATCAATTGCTAAGAAGGCCAGAATAATTTTTGTGAATCTTGCTTTAGGGGATTCCAAGGGATTTGCCAATCCAGAGGTTGCTTGGCAGTGGTTGTTGGATAATGTGGCAACTTATGACATTGTATCTATGTCTTACTCTTCTCCAAACATGAGTGACCAGGAAAAGGCATTAATGAACCAATTGGCTCAAAGAGGGGTTTTTATGGTTACCACTATTGGAAATGACGGGGTATATGCGGGTGATGCATATCCCCAAGCACTGCCATATGTCTATGCTGTTGGATCTGTTGATCATGAAGACAGATATAGCCGTTTGCAGGAGGCATCAATGGGTGATTATTCTGGAAGTGCTCCAGGCTCACCGTTTAGCACTTCATATGGTTCCAATGATCCTTCGTCTCCAGAAATTGTTGATTTTGCTATGCCAGGCAATGGCGTGCCTGTCTATGTGGGTGGCGGTCAATGGGTCTATTCGATGGGAACCAGCTTTAGCACCCCATATCTCGCGGCTTCCGTCCTGATTGCAATTTACGCATATAATCTTGGCTTCAGCAGTGTCAAGAAATATTTCAGCGACCCCTCAACAAGTGAATTATATCAGCTATTAAAGGATTCTGCGTCTTCCAAGAATGCATTTAGCATCTACAATGGCTGGGGGTGGATTTACTTGGATATCCTTTATGATCTTGCCTACCAGCGTGGAAAAGACATGGCTGCTTCTCTTGGGAACTTTTTCTAAAGGTGATAACATGATCAAAAAGACATTTGCATTTCTCATTCTTGGTCTGTTGGCAATAAACATTGTTTCTGCAAGTGAATCAGTGTATCCTCTCATAGACCAGACCTCATTTTCATTCGATAAGGCGGGTTTTCAGGAATTTGTCTATTTTGCCAATGATACGGTTCGGAACATGACATACAATGATTGGGCATTTGAAGGCATTGAGCTTGTCTTTGAAAACCAGACAGATATTGATTGGAATCAGTTCACGTTGGTTCTTTTTTATAATGCGGATAGAAAGCCTGCCCCTACTCCTGAAGAAAACGGCAATGATATGAAAGACAGGGATCTGGTCATTTTTGAAAAGTACTGGTTTCGAAACCCCATAGGGATAAGCTATCCTTTTGCAGTGAAATATGAGAACGGAACATTGGCAGATGATCCAAACACTTTCAAATTAGTGTTGTACTATTTTGGAAATCAACGTGTAGATATTCCAGTATCAATCCATATGAGTTTCTTCACGTGGACAGATGCCGATGGTATAACTACAGCAGAACCAACACCAAACCCAGTCCCTATCCGGGTAGCGATTTTTGTATTTAGTATAAGTATCATGATATTCTTTAGGATTCGTAAAAAACAAAGTTAGCAACATAAAAAAATAATGATTTCTTCAAAAGCATAGCGTTTAGACGACAGTTTGAAAAGCTACATTACCAATATTTTCTTGCAAAGGTGAAACAATAGATTAAATTTAGATCTTTGTTTACCACTTTTAGTCATCTTTAAACTCAACTTCCAATTTAAAGCTACAATATCTTCTCCGAACGTTGCATTCCTTGAAATTTTCAGATCATTCTTTTTTGATTGTTGTTCCAATAACTCCAACATCTTTTTTCCATTCTTTCCATCTATATTTTTCATTGGACCCTTATCATATTCAAGATGTTGGATCAATTCTTCCTTGATAAACT
Organism: Candidatus Heimdallarchaeota archaeon; assembly: GCA_015523565.1. GTDB lineage: Archaea > Asgardarchaeota > Heimdallarchaeia > Heimdallarchaeales > Kariarchaeaceae > WAKA01. The sequence goes on from WAKA01000102.1 coordinate 1,838, forward strand.
GATATGGAATTTACTCAAATTCCATGGATTCCTCTTTGAAGCCAATCCTAAAAATCCTCTTGTTGCCGAAGGGCTTTTATTCCTGTCTTCCCATTATATGGTGATGCGAATACATGCTGTGAGCGACCTGCATCTTGAATTCGGTTCAATCAAGCTACCTGATGTGGATCGAGATGTGTTGGTTCTGGCAGGTGATATCGACGTTGGGCAAGGTGCTCTTGAGTTCATCAAAAAAGAAGCGGCAAAAAGCCCTGTTATCTACGTACTTGGCAACCACGAGTTCTATAGGCAAGAATACAATGAGGTTCTTTCATTCTGGATCAATCTCGAATTGGAAAACCTATACGTACTTGAGCAAGAATCTGTTGAACTTGATGGCTACAGGTTCCTTGGTTGTACCCTGTGGACTGACATGCAGAACAGTCTCAGTGATGCTGTCCAAGAATGCACGTTGAAGATCAATGACTATCATGCCATCAGGAAAGACGGGAAATTAATCACTGCTGCTGAGACAATGACTATCCATTCCAAAAGCCTGTCTTGGCTAACTCGGGAAATGGAAAAGGGGAATCCTTCCCATACAGTGGTGGTTACCCATCATGCACCCTCTGCAAGAAGTGTTCATCCACGTTACGCAGGCTCATTGCTTAATGCCGCATTCTATAGCAATCTAGACCCATTCATTGAACGTTTCCGCCCCAAACTCTGGATACACGGTCACATGCACGATTCATTTGACTACTTCATCGGAGATACCCGTGTAGTATGCAATCCAAGGGGTTATTTCAATTATGAAGAGAACCCTAAGTTCGATCCAACCTTGGTTATAAAATTGCATTAAGTATTAACCCCTTCTGCAAATACATAATGGAATTGAAGATAGTTGGAATTTCTATGCTCAAATCTATGGTTCATGACAGAAAATTGTTTTATAACAGGGATATTAATTAATATATTAGAGAGTAGCAGAATGGGAGACAAAAAATATGCAAATCCCCCAATAGCAGAAGTCATTTGCGAATTTTTCCTTGACCAAGATTGGGATTGGGTGACCCCAAGGCAATTATATGACTTGGTCAAGGATGATTTCCAAGAAAAAAAAGAAGTTAGGGTAAAAGAATTCGATTTGTCATTCAACCCCAACCTCCGAAAATGCCTGAGGACAGATTGGATCGACTACAATTTTGGTCTGAAGACAAATCAAAGGTCATACAAATCGGTGCAAATCGAATGATTATTAATAAAAGAAAACAATATGTTTTTGAAAACAAACCGTTTATGGATCTGGAATATGATGAAGATCCAATGAAAAACATGGAGGGGGAAGACGGTGAAAAGATGCTGGAGCTATTAACACAACATTCCCAAAAGAATGATCTGAAAATTTTAAAGAATGCTAAGTTTGAGGAGGATTCTGTCTCCTTTCAACTGGAAATCAAGTTTTCAGAGGATTTGGTGTAATGAAACAGACAATGCAAATTTGTCCAATCAACCAAATATCTCAAAATATTATTAATGATTCAACCTTTCAAACTACCAATCAAATCCATACAAACTAGTTTTGGCTTTATTGCGCAAAAGATTGACATCAAAAACTTGTTCACAAAGTTTAGGGGATTTTTTCAGAAGAAAAAAGTATCTTTTCGTTTTTTTTCTATTAGGTTCAATGAAATTGTCATAAAAACTGATACTCAACAGGAACATATGTCCATTGCAGATGTTGCTTGGATATTCGAAAAAACTTAGAGAGTCAAACTACCAAAGAAATTTTTCAATCGGATTTAGAATTTATTGAACATGAAATCTGTAAATCCCTCACGAAAAAATAGGATTAGGGTATATTCGTTGCTACATGCCTAAGAAACTTGAACCGACAGCAGAACAAATAAAACCTCTTCATCCTTTTTTGGGAAAATTGTTTGAGGAAATGCATTATTTTGATCCTCCTATCAATATTTTGATCCTCCTATCAAGTTAAAAAACAAGACAAGAAAAATCAAGGATAAAGCTAATGATAGAATGCCTATACTTGAATTGAAGTACGTCATCAGGGATTTACTAACCCAAAAAGAAAACAAACACGATTGTGCTTGAACAATTGCAATGTATCAAGCATTCACAACGATTGTCATTAATCTGATGTATGGGCTTAATATCGAACGAGGGTCTGTAGCTAGCTTTAGTGCATTTCCCCATCCTTTTCTTCTTATATCCGCAATTGCCTGATCAAGAAGCTGTGGGATGGTTCTGAGGTATCCTGTTTCATCAATAGACTGAATATCGTATGTTTCCAATATTTTTTCCAATGCATTTCCATCTAAGAGTGTATAATCAAGGAATATGGGTGTAACAACATAATTCTCGAAGGCGAAATTGGTGGTTCTGATAATTTTGCGTCTGCCGTCCATTCCATACAGGATGGTATGTCCAGGGGCAAGTTGCCTTAAAGCCAGCTCTCCGATTGTGGAACGATCCATTACCTTGTTGAAAGGAATGACAATTTTCTGCTTCCTCGAATTCCTGTAGGTGTAAACAGGTGCATTCAACCAAGCCTTGAGATTTTGCCTGAATAATTCTGCATCCAATGTCAACCTCTGCCTGATCCGCCTGAGAAGAGCCTCCAGATAGGCAGTACCATGTCTTGCATAGGTTTTCGGGGATTCAAACACTTCCACTTGATTGCCGAACTTGAAATTGGTGCTTCTGTAACCAATAGCGTCAGGTGTGGTAATGTACTGCCCATATGTAAGTCTTAAATCCCCAATAGTGAATTTATCTGGAAGGGGATCCGCAAGGAAATCGGGTCCTCCAAAGATATAGGCAATCTTTAAGTTTTCAAACATTTTCTTGAACTGCATTTGCACTAGATCTCGTTTACCTGCTGCAAACAGTTCCAATTCTTTGAGCATTGCCATGTGTGCAGGCATCTGATGTCTTTTCTCCAAATCCGCAACTGTATTTTCCGTAAGGTAGGTGGTTACCTCCTTGAAATGCGGGGCTAATGCCCAAATCCGTTCCTTTTGTGAGTAGAATGCGTTTAGCATATTCCTTGCCCTATGGGTATCCATGGGGAGATTCTGTACCAGTTGCTTGCTATACCGTGATGGTGGACGGAACATGAAATAGGAAATGTCCTCTTCCTCGTCAAGCACCCTGACCAATGTGATGAGGTTTTGCGGGAGCAAGGTTCCTGTCAAGGGATCGACAGTTGAAAACTCAAGTGGACTCGGCATCCCGCCTCCTGACTCCTTTGATGTCTTTCGGGACTGGTGCCCCATACCAAAACTGGCAAAACGCAAAATCTTCTTTTTCCGATCCATTCCCATGAATAGTTCCTTAAGCCGTTTCGGATCACGAATTCCCCTTTTGAACCCTCTTTCCTTCAATTCTGCATTGGTGCAGACCAATCTGGAAAATTGTGTGACTGAGCGTATCCTGAAAGAATGGTTACACCTATTGATAAAAAGTACTTGATTCCGCTCTGATGGGGTTCTGCTGTTTTGTCTTCGTATCTTGACCCAATGCAGTCCGCTGGGAAAGACAACTGGTACACGATCGGTGACATTTGAAGTCTGCACTACCTTTCTTAGTGTTCCTCCTGTTCCAAGAGCATTTGTCCAACTGAAATTGAACAACTTGGTGCTGTATGCCTTGAATAGGTCAAATCCCACGGGAACATGCTCCTTTACTCGATGAAGCATCCTTTTCAATGCGGAATGTGTGGCATTCCCATACTCTAGCACAGTCCGCTCTGGCATGAACTCCCCTTCTATCCAATTGGATGGATGTCCAATCCCATCGGTTCTGAAGACCATCTTGAAAATCCGCTCCTGCAAACTCCTGATTTGACGCACGGTACTTCTTCTTGGTATCCCACTAAACAAGGAGGGATCTGTCTTCACACTCGTGAATTCTAGAATTCTTTCAGGTAAAAGGCGGACAACATTTCCATCCATGTACTTGGTAAACCCAAACCTCGGAAATCCATTTATCGTTTCAGTTTGGAATAGGGTGCCATTGGCAATAAGCAACCTGAATATTTCTCCCTCAATGCAAAAGGGAATGGTAATGGAATCTTGCAACTGATCCCCCACCTCTCCTTGTGGAAGTGATTCCTGTTCCACAATCTCCATAGCTTCGCCAGTTTTGCTTTGGGGCAGTCGGTAACCGAGGTTGTCAACCTTGATCCACCTTCCACTTCGCATGTATTCAATGAGCTGGTGCTGTGCTATGGTGTTTTGGAATTTCTGAGTCAACGCAGTTATTAACCGATATACAATCTTGCGTTCATCGCTTTTCAGGTTCGTGTAATTCTTTCCAAATTTCCTCTGTGCAAGGGCATTCCTGAAATCTTCTGTGGAAAGTCTGAAAGCCGTTTCTGGAGAAAGCTCCCCTTTGGTTCGAAAAAGATCTGCTCCAAGCTCGTAAGAGATACGTCTCCAATCACGTGCCAGCGCATCCAACCTGCCAAAGCCCAATACTGTGAGGAAAAGGTTATCCTTTGAGACTATCCTGATGCATGACGGATACTTATAAGGATCCCCATACAACAGTTTCTTGATCGACCCCCGACGGATGTCGCGAACATACTTGCCTACCCCCCTGATTGAAGGTCTTCCTGTCACTGTCAGCTTCAGTTCTGCTATGGTGTTTTTCAATCCAATTGAAAGCATTAATGACAACAGCTTTTGGGTCAACGGTTCTTCGGTGGTAACGTGGGGTAGGATCAAATCAAGTCGATCACACCCCTTCCAAATTCCATTGAAGATGAACGCATGCCTTCTGAGCAACCGTACTGCCCCAGAAAAGGCGAACCTATAGGATTCAACGCTCACTTTTTGGTCAAGCACCTCTTCCAGCATTGCCAACCTTTCCTTGGTGATATATGGAATTAACTCCAACAAACCAGTCCCGTATTCCCATAGGATTGAAGACAAGGGAAATTCCCCACCTGTCTCTAATGCATGCAGAAAAAGCAATGAGGCAAATTCCCTCTCATAAACGCCTGCAATGAACTTCTGGATGTGTTCCGCATCAGTGTTGACAAACCTGCTGAACTCTACCGGTGAAAAGGGTTCTCGTTCTTTAAGTCCTTCAAGACTTTCTGAACCAAGACTTTCTGAACTATCCATCTCTTCCAACATATCATAAAGAAACCCTAACCTATTGTAATCACAGGTGCCAAAATATGAAATAATCATGGGATTGGTGACAAAATCTGCCTTGGAAACCCCCCTTCGTCTCAGAAACAATTGTGCCAACTTCCGTTCAATAATATCCGCCAATCTAATCGATTGCATCCCTTCAAGTACCCCTTTGCTAAACAACCCCGATAGTTGTTCCTTGAGCAATGCATCCAATTGGAGCATTTCAGGAAGAATCACTCTGTCAACTTCATATATGCTCTCCCCATCTTTCACTTCAATTCCTCTCCTCTTCCCTAAACTACCCTTGCCCTTACTTTTTACTCCAATCATTTCAGTTGTATCAGTAGTTGTATCAGCCATACGCTTTCCCATTTGATCACTACCACACTTCCGTTAAAGATCGATCACCACGTATCATAAACATCTGCTCACCAAGATTCATCATCAACAAAAATTTCGATGCATTCATCACATCCTCACATCTCAACTATACTGTTCACCATCTTATCCTCTTAAATGGAAATTGTATCACCTGTATCCCCTTTCACATCACCATATTTAACCCTTTAAGACTAAAAAAAATCAATTCCATTTATCTTTCTCTTTGTTTACTATCCCGTAACTTCCTTCTGCTCTTATTTATTTTAGAGAATGAAAATCACCTGATAAAATATGAATTAAATGAATCCAACCTCAATTTCACCATATCAAAAATAATTCCTTCACAATTCTGTTTCAACTCCTGAAGACAAATTTGGCATTGTATCTTGAGTAAATTATAAATAGGGCGGTTACCTATGAAAATATGCTACGAGCAACCTTCTGGAAACCTATGGGTTTCCATTAACAAAACAATTAGCGCCTTGGAGAAGATGGTCATCTCGCCGGGCTCATAACCCGGAGATCGCGTGGTTCAAGTCCCGCAGGCGCTATTTTCTTTCAGATTTTTTTGAATTTTCAAATTTAACAGAATTTACAAATTTTGGGAAAATCTGTTTTACTTCATTTTTATTTCGTTTTGTTGAACGGCAGTGTTAACGGATGGGATGCATTAATGCCATATGGTGGGAGCCTTGTATCATTCTTGAGTTTTGTCACTCTGTTCGTTCTTTCATTTCCAAAATGTTCTTGTATACCTGAAGGGTTCTGAAGGTTTCTTCAGGGTCATGAGTTCTCAAGTAGTCAATTCCTTGCAGGGCCAGCCAAATGCTCATTGCCAGTGTTCCTGGTAGTCTTTCCGAGGGTTTTTCATGTCCTCCTAAGCTTGCAATGGTTGATTTCCTTGATATTGCGATGTATAGCTTTTTATTGAGTTGTTTCAATTTGTTGAAGTTTTTAATGATGTCATGGTCGCATAGTGGGGATTTTCCTCCCCATCCTCCAAATCCTGGATCGATTGCAATTTTTTTCATGTCAATTCCCGCATTTTCGGCAATTGTCAATGTTTCTTCCAATGCCTGAATTACCTCATCAATGTTTTCTGGATCTCCCGGTTTTGATTTTGTTGCCATGGCTACAAGTTCTGCATCGTATTCTGCGACCAATTTTGCCATGTTTTCATCAGCTTTCAATCCTGATATGTCATTCACAATTTCCGCTCCCTGCTGAAGTGCAAATTCAGCCACTTTTGCGCTTTGTGTATCGATGGATACTTTTTTGTCCAGTTCCTTGGCTACTTTTATGATGGGGGGCAGGAATTTTTCTAATCTTTCTATTTCCAGTTTTGGTGTTATGATTTCATTTCCTGAGTAGATTGATTGTGGTCTTGTGGATTTGGCACCTATGTCAATAATCTTTGCATGTGGTGCGTTTTTTATTCTTTCCGTAGCCTCTTCAATGGATGCGATGGTTGATCCCTTGTAAAAGCTTTCAGGGGAGATGTTAATCGCATAGACAATTATTGGGATGTTGAATGTCATTGACAGTTTTTCATGGACAATTTGTTTCTTAATCTTTTGTTTGGAGTAATGCATATCTTAAAAAAGCCTACGGGTATTTCTCAGACATGGCTGGTACCGACAGGCATTCTTCGGAGAATAGTTTGGATAATGATGAGTTTATTCATGCGGAGAAGTATGACAAAATGATAAACTGGGAAACTCGACTTTCGAGGGAGATCCCGTTTATGGTGAAGCGTCTGGTCAAGGGGAATATTTTGGATGTGGCATGCTCAACAGGTCGACATAGCTTTGAACTGGAAAAAAATGGTTTTTCATGCTTTGGCATCGATAAATCAGAGGGGATGATCCGTGTGGCTAATGCGCACAAGGATGAATTTGGCTCTTCTGTGTCATTTCTTGCTGTAGATGCAACTGATCCAGAATTGAAGGAGCATCTTGATGGTTTTCCCAATGTTTTTGATGGAGCCATCCTGCTTGGGAATGCGATTTCGAACATGGGTCCAAATGGCAAGCAGATGCTCCTGAATGTCCACTCACTTTTGAAAACCGATGGGCGGTTTATCATGCAGACAGTCAACAAGCCTGAAGAGCCCCACTATCTCCCGATTCGGAAAATTGATGGCCAAACCTTGGTGCAACGGATCATGGTGCCTGTGAATATGTATGAAACCCACAATGCTGAACTTCATGTCAATATCATTGACAGTGGTTCTGCAAAATATGTGCAACAGAACAAAGCCCCCTTGTTCATGTATACTTTTGAGGAGATGCGATCTTTGTTAACTGATACAGGTTTCAAGATTGAGGAAGTCTATTCCGGTTATGGACTCGAACCAGTTTCCCCTGAGGGCGGACGAACCGTCCTATGGGTTTTGCGGAAATAAAAGGATTTTTTCAGTAAGGTGACATCTAATCCCTTAAAATGAATCTGCTTAATTCAATCTTATTGTCCAAGTTTCAGGCATTCCAATAAACATCTACTTTCCGCTTAAAGTTTTTCATCCACGATGGCAATTTCTGTATTTTATTA
>WAKA01000103.1 GCA_015523565.1 Candidatus Heimdallarchaeota archaeon
ACAATTAAGAGAATTTTCTCCATATATTTTTTCATTTTTTTAAAAAATATTTCTAATTTGTTTTTATGTTATAGAAAAACATCAATGTGTTGTTGTAATTTTCAATAATAAGATGGATAGTAATGATTGCCTCCACTTTTTCTTGTATGTTGCCAACCCTTGAAATTTTTGAGTTCTACTTGTGGTTCACTTTCACCATTTAAATAAAATTCTTTCAAGTACTAGCTATTATTTTCTTAAAACAAGATCTCTAGAGTATATGAAATACCTCCTAATATTTTGCACCATCTATTTATTAATATTTACTACATATAGGTGTCACTTCATCTAATTCAAATGAACTGAAACCTTTCAAAAATCTTATATCCAAAAAAAATAAAGTTGACTTGGTGCTTAGGCACCTAAGAAATATAATGAAATATAATGCTCCTGTAGTGTAGTTAGGTTATCATGGGGGACTGTCAAGAAAGAACGTAGATACGTTCTGAACGCAGTTCTCCCTCGACCCGGGTTCGAATCCCGGCGGGAGCGTTGTTCATTTTCAACTAAAGTTGAAACTTTTTAAAAAGCATATTAGTGGTATTGTTTACCATTTTTAAATACTTAACAATTTTGCTTCTTCATGAAATTTTCCTATATTTTACTCATTGTATATGAATGTTTTTTGTACGTTGTTATGCTTCAACTATTTAAATATGTTCCTTTTTCAAATTGATCTGCGATATCTTATATTTGTGAAAACACATGCAATTGTAGGCACTCTAGGACAGGAGTGGTTTCATAAAGTAGTTCTAAAGGATATGTTTCGATAGAACAAAAGCGAAATTGATTTGTCAAACCGTCTAAAGCAAGTACGTTTCAGTAACTGAATTGATTTTGTACAAATCAGACGATGCTCTAACCATAAAACATACATGGTGACTAAGTCAGTTGAATCTCAATATTAATGGGATATCTTTTATTTCCATGTTTTTATAACAAATTCATCAATAGGTATCAAATGTCAAATTTTCCAGAGGTTCCATTGGATTTTCAACTAATATCAACTTTCTTTTTATCAAACATTTTACTATTTCCAATATTCGTGCAAATTATTGGAGCATTATTGCTAATATTTGAAATTTTCAATTTCTACCTAAAATATAATTGGCGAAAACGAATTTCTAAGATTATCCGCGCTATTGCGATTTTTGTTTTTGGAGTATTTTTATCTCAGATTATGCCTTTAATATATTGAATTCGTAAATTTCCTAAAGTTTATTTCCTTAACAATTAACTTTGGTTCAGTAATGGTAAGGCTTGCTATCGTCGATTATGACTCTTGTAAATCTAATGACTGCTCATTGGAATGTGTGAAATACTGTCCGATCAACAGAACAGGCAAGGATTGTATTGTGATAGAAAATGGAAAGGCACGAATTTCTGAAATTCTTTGCAATGGATGTGGGATTTGTGTTAAAAAATGCCCTTTTAGCGCAATTACGATTATAAATCTCCCTGAATCCCTTGATAAGGATATTACCCATCGATATGGTCCAAACCAATTTAAACTACATCGTTTACCAATTCCAAGAAAAAAAGCTGTTATAGGGCTTGTTGGACAAAATGGGGCTGGAAAATCAACTTCAATTAAGATTCTTTCTGGTGAAATTAAACCAAATCTTGGAAATTTTGAAAATCCCCCTGATTGGAATGAAATTATCAAAAATTATCGTGGGAGCCAATTGCAGAATTACTTTAAACAACTTTCTGAAAATCAACTCAAAGTATCCATAAAACCACAAAATATTGAATTAATTCCAAAAATTGCTAAAGGCGTTGTCAAAGAGTTATTAATGCGCGTTAATGAAAGACAGTGGTCTGAAACCAAAATCAAAGAAAGTTTTAACTTGGTGGCGATATGGGATCGATCTCTATCCCAATTAAGTGGTGGCGAATTGCAAAGGGTGGCAATAGCGGCAACACTGCTAAAAGATGCCGATGTCTATTTCATTGATGAGCCAAGTAGTTTTCTTGATGTTAAGGAACGTTTACGGGTGGCTCGTACAATTCGTGAGCTTATCAATTATGAAAAAATGGTTGTGGTTGTTGAACATGATTTAACAATTTTGGATTATTTAAGTGATTATATTCATATATATTATGGTGAGGCAGGAGCTTATGGTGTTGTTACTCACCCTTTATCTGTTAGGGAAGGGATAAACATTTTTCTTGAAGGATATATTCCTTCTGAAAATATGAGATTTAGACCTGAACCCATTAGGTTTCAAAAAACAGAATTAAATGCATCTATGGTTCATAGACTCCATCCATTTATCAAATATGGAAAAATGACAAAAGTTTATGATTCATTTAAAGTAGAAATACAAGGTGGTTCATTATACAATGGTAACATTGTTGGTATTGTTGGACCTAATGGAATTGGAAAAACTACCTTTGTCAAATTAATTGCAGGTGTTGAAACTCCTACTTATATTGAGGGTGAATTGACATTACTTAATCCTCGTAAAAAAGAAGAAGATGAAAATGAAAATGAAGAAACTAATTTTGAACTTAGCATTTCTTATAAACCACAATATTTAAACAAACTTGCTGAACAACCCTTAACTGTTGAAATGTTACTAAAACAATCTGATCCAGGCGCAATATACTCATCTTTTATAAAAACAGAACTTCTTTCTCCTTTAAACCTTGAAAATATTCTCCACAGGCATCTATCAACTTTAAGTGGTGGTGAGTTACAAAAAGCTGCAATTGCTGCCACGTTATTAAAGGATGCTGATTTGTATCTAATTGACGAACCTTCTGCATTTATTTCTGCTGAAGATAGGGTTAGAATGGCAAAAGCAATCCGTAGGCTTGTAATGCATAGAAAGTCTACTGCTTTAGTTATTGAACATGACTTGCTTTTGCAAAGTTATATTGCAGATCGGATAATTTATTTCGATGGTGAACCTGGAAAATGGGGACGTGCAAGTCCACCTCAATCTGTAAAAAATGGAATGAATGCTTTTCTTAAGGATCAAGGGATTACATTTCGCGCAGACCCCCAAACTAAACGTCCACGTGTAAACAAACTTGACAGTAAGTTGGACAAACAACAGAAGGCAAACAATACATATTTTCTTTCATAATGGTGAATTCTAATGTTCTGCAATTTATGCCAAGCTTATCTTTTCCCTTTTGCATTTAAGGTCTTTTACATTGGACATTATTACTCTGGGTTTAATCGACAACCACATGGCTTTGCAATTGAAGATTTTCTTGAAAGTGCATTTATTAGCCAAGGATATGTCTGTACATTGGCAAATCATGGATATCGAGCTGTAAGTAGAACTGATGCAGGGGTAAGTGCCCTTGCAAATGTTTTTTTCCTTAATCTTCCTAAAGACCCAAAAATTGAAAAAATTAATGCTTTCCTTCCAAAAAATAAATCAATACTGCTTATTGCTTGGACCAAGTTAAACACTATTGATGACTTATATCCTGTTGTAAGAAAAACATATCGGTATTTTTTACCCAAAGATTTCCTTCCATCTGATTTATCACCAGTCGATTTTTTAGCTTTTCTAGGAACATATGACTTTTCTCCATTCATAAAATTTGACAAGAAAAGTATTCAAAACAATGTCTGCTCTATCTTTTCTGTTTCCTTTCTCCCAATTTCAGAAGGCATTCTTTTCCAATTTGTAGGGGATCATTTTGGCTGGAAACAAATCCGAAAAATGCTTGGTTTTCTAATTTCAAAGCATTCATCATTTGATTTTGCTGAAAAAATATTGTCTGAGCAACTTAAGTCAAATTTTCCTCCTCTTCCTGGTCATTTTTTATCTTTGATATCTATTGACTTTTCAAATGAACCAACTTGGCATTTTGGAAAAATTGGAAAACTACTTCAAAAGCATATTCAAAATGTTAAAATGAAAAAATTCAAAAATAATTGGCAACTTTATCTTTTATCACAACTTTTTACCATTTACCAAAAATTCTGATTGTTTGTTTGAAACAAATCCCCTTTCATAATATATTTTCC
>WAKA01000104.1 GCA_015523565.1 Candidatus Heimdallarchaeota archaeon
CACCACATCATAGGCATCATCCCAAATCTTTTCCCTCGCCTTCTTCAAGAAGGATTTTTCCTCAGAAGTGATAATGCCGTCCTCCCATGCCTTATCCAAAGCCATCACATATTCAACGAGATTCCCAGTTATATTATCAAGGATCGCGGCCTCCTCTTCTGTTATACGACCATCCTCCAAGGCAGCCTGCTTAAGAATATCCCATAGTTTTTTCAATAATTTTCAAATATTAATTATGTTTTAACTTTTTGCGGAATTCCATGTTTATTTGTCGACAACAATGAACTTTCCCTGAACATAAGAAAACCTTCAAAGAGTTCTCACAAAAAAATGGGATAATGCTAGTTAACCTTGAAAACCATCCTTTTGTCTCAAAAACAGTGGCTGTCCTCAGGGATAAGAACACAGAACCACCAAGATTCCGTCAAGCCCTCAGACGACTTGGGGAAATGGCAAGCTATGAAATTGCAAAGGAATTGGAAGTGTTGGAAAGAGAAGTTGAGAGCCCATTGGGCATTGCCAAATATGTTGACTTGAAAGACGACATAGCCGTTGTTGCTATACTTCGAGCCGCATTGCCAATGGCAGAAGGAGTTCTGAACGGGTTTGAATATGCACATATGGGGTTCTTTTCCGCATCACGGGAAGAGATGATAGACGATAAGGGCAGAGACTTTAAGATAAATGTTGCATATAGGAAGCTTCCTGAAATCAAGAACCATATCACCATAGTGGTTGATCCGATGTTGGCAACTGCATCGACGTTATTGCAGGTGATATCCACCATCAAGGCAGGAAATCCAAAAAGAATTTTCATCGTAAGTGCAATCGCATCGAAATTCGGAGTGGAAAGAATATTGGAAAAGCATCCTGACGTTGAAATCTATGCGGCAGCCGTAGACGAACAATTGAATGAAATGGGATACATTGTCCCTGGATTGGGGGACGCAGGAGACAGAGCCTTCAACACACACCATCACTGAAATCATTTTTATGAGACAAAGCCTGACATAGGCAAAGTATTTGCCTGCACATGACCTCACTACCCCAAAAAGAAAAATTGTTTTTCTTCACTTCTTTTTTTCACCAGCGCATACCAAGAAGCGATAGGTTTAAATAGGTGCATGTGTAATATATGTTTGTGTGTTGTTGTGGTAGTGTGTTTGCACGCTACTGGACAACCGAAACCCATGGTGATGAAATACATGAGTGAATTTGAAGATTTGGTATTTGATGATGCCGACGACCTTATGGTCGAAGAGATAAGGACGAAGACCCCTGCAAGCAGCAAGACTCCTGCAGGCAAAAAGGTCTCCGTATATTTCCAGAGCACTGTTGGTCCTAACCAGAAACAGGAAAAGCTTGTTGTCGCCAAAGATGCACCAATCCGCGACATTAAGTACACAGTTGGGCAAATTTTTGGACTGCCATCCGATGAGTTCCACATTTCCCATGCAGGAAGGACATGTGATCCAGATGATTCTTTGGAAAACTATGGTGTGGAGGATGGCGATACGCTCTTGCTTATTCCTGTTTCAACCGCGGGTTGAACGGAAGGTGGGTGACTGCAAAGCTTCATAACTGCGGGTCACCAATTTAGATTATGAGCGAAGAGCGGGAATTTGAAGAATTTGAGATCGAGGACGAGTTTGGTGATGAAAATGTTTTTGCAGGCAGAAGGGTCAGGATTTTTGTTGAGAGTACTGTTGGTCCCAGCCAAAGCAAGCGAGAACTGGAGGTGGCACTTGACACTCCTGTCCAAGACCTCAAGTTTACTTTGGCAAATATGTTCTCCCTGCCAGATCCAAGTGCATTCCACATTGTCATTGCGGGAAGGACATGTGATGATGACGACTTGCTTGCGAACTATGACTTGGAGGATGGCGACACCATTTTGCTTATTCCATTTTCCACGGCAGGATAGCATTTTCTCGACCAATTGGATGTGAAAACGTTATGGATAGCACAACCCACTCAAACTTTTTTTCAGATATCCTGTCCCCTTTCGAAAGGAAAAGGTTAAACAGACAACTTAGGCTACCAGGATGGAATCAAGAAGCCCTAAAGAAATCCAAGGTATTGATTGCCGGAGTGGGCGGTTTAGGAACAGAAATTGCCAAAAATTTGGCAATGGCAGGAGTAGGCGTGCTCCATCTTGTGGACATGGATACCATTGAGCACAGTAACCTGAATCGGCAGATCCTCTTTACAGAGGCAGATGAAGGGGAGCCAAAGGCAGTTGTGGCTGCAAGGAACCTGAAGAAGATCAATCCCCACGTCAACTACGTATCCCACTATTGCCGATTGGAGGAATTGGATCCGGGAGTTTATGAAGAGGCAGACGTATATGTCTCAGGTCTTGATTCCGCACAGGCAAGAAAAGAGCTTATTCGACGTGCAGTGCACAACAAGAAACCATTGGTGGATGGAGGGACAATCACATATTATGGTCACATTTATTCTTATGTTCCAGACAAAAATGCTTGTCTCGAATGTGATCCACTTAAGGAAAGGGAACGAGAGACGTTGGCGGCATGTACATTGGTCGGCAAGCCACGTAAAAGGTCACACTGCCTTTTGAAAGGCCAACTGTATTTTGAATCAACAACAGGTCGAACCCCTGATGTAGAGAATATCCAAGAGATGACCGTGGTTGTAGACTACGCCAATAAGTTGGTTGCGGAGCACTTTCCAAATGAAAAACCATTCTCTTTTGATGAGGCAGTGGCAATGATTGATTACCATGAGCCAACAGTCATAACAATCAATGCAGTCATTGCCTCCTATCAGTCACAGGAAGTGATCAAAATCCTGCACCATCAGAAGGGAATCCCTTTAGGAACAATAAATCTGGATTATACGATATATAACGGTTTGACTGGGAAATTCTTTTACCTTGAAAAACCAAGGAATAAGGAATGTCTGCTTTGCGGAAGCAGGGCAACACCCCTGAAGCAGTTAGTCGTACCCCCATCAACGGTTGTAAGCACTTTACGGATATTGGTCAATAAGATGGGATACGACTATGACCCGGAAGTTCCACCAAACTTTTACAGGATTGACGGAGTTGACATTGAACCCATAGAGGACAGTTATAGTTTGCAGGAGGCAAAGGTTCGGGATGGAGAGACGCTATACCTGATGGGATTGTGGGACAAGGAGAGGGAAACAGACCTATACCTCAAGATAAGATATCCGAGGGATGAGAGATGAGAAAAAAAAGAATTGTGAAGGATTACGAAATTCTCAGGACACTCCACAAGAAAGGGGTCATTGACCAAGTAAAGTCCTTTCCAGGTGGAAGGAAAACAATGGAACACTTGGCGATTGGATTCAAGGGACCAAAAAACACACCCTATGCAGGGGGAAAATATAAATTAGAAATAAAATATGGTCCAAATTATCCTTTCCGCCCACCTTTTGTCAGGCTTCACACACCGATCTGGCACCCCAATTTCTGGCCAAATCCAAAAGAATACCCTGGCAAACGGAATATCTGTTTGGCATTGGTGGACCAGGAATTGGTCGGCAAACCAAATGGATGGACTCCTTCAAAGAACATTGGAACAGTCATATATTCCATTCTTGCCATGTTCAACATCGAAGGTGCATTCGTGAATCCAAAAGACGTGTTCAATAAGGAAGCGGCACTCCAATTTCTCAATGACAAGAGGAAATTTCTGAAAAAGGCAAAAGAGATCAACAAAAAATATGCAAAGGAATACTGGTAACCATGACATCCGACCTCCCTTTTGAATACCAAGAAATCATAGACAGAATAGAACAATTGGAGAAAATACTGCGCATAGACAATGATTCGGAACCACCATCCCACCAGAACATTGAAAAGGCGTTGGAGAGCTTATCGGATGATGAGGAATTGTCAATAAGCAATTTGACAGAAATTGTAGTGGAGGCAAATGCCTATTTGAGGATGGCAACACATGCATTGAAATATGCAAACCATAATATCCCAAGAGATGAATGGGTGGAAGTGATTGGACTGTTGACGGGCAAGGTCATAAACAGCGAGACCCCATTGGAACAAATATTGGTCAAGGAGTATTGGCCAGTGACCCATGGAAATGCGGTCAGCGTCAATATTTTGGATGCAGAACCAGTAATGGATATTCTTAAGAAGAAAAACCAAGATGAGTTCATAATAGGATGGGCACATTCACATCCTTCATACACCCCATATTTAAGTGAAGATGATGTCAACACACAAGCACGGTACCAAGCGCTTTGGTCATCCTCAATTGCGATTGTCATTGATCCAAGCATGATAAGCAAGAAGAACTATGGGTTTAAGGTGTTTCGAAACGCAGATTCTCGAACATATTATGAGCTGGATTATGTGGTTTCGGGAATGGATACTGAGGCGGCATATTCCGCTTTGCAAATAATAATTGAAAATATGGTGTAGAAAGATGCTTGGAAGGATTGCCGATAGGATGGAATTTTTTCTGAACTCAATGGAAGTTTATCTTGCCATCGGGATTGTCGGTACGGTTATCTCATTTCTCTATGGTATGTTTGGGGAACTGGGAGAGATGAGACTTGCATTCTTCCTTACGGTTTGGATAATGGCTACGATACGTATCTTAACGGAAAAACGGTATTTCAAGAGATATGATGCAATTCCCTCCTCATCCCAATTCATAGTACTTCCATTCCTTTTGTCTCTCTATTTGCAGGCGTTTGGAAATGTGATGCCATCCCCTTTCATTGAGCAAAGCTCATGGAGTATTTCAGAGTACATGATCTTTATCACAGGGGGGTCAATCATGATATTCCCCCACATTATATTCCAATGGTACATATTTGACAAGGTTCATTCAAAAAAGTGGCTTGGTTTTGCGGTTCATCGCAAGTTGTTCATGACAAGAAAAGTGCCTTTTGCAGTTCATGCAATAATGACAGTTACAATGACCTACCTTATCTGGACAAGCAAGAAAATGGAAATTACAGCAGTCTTCTCCATATTTTTTTGGATTTTTATGACTGCAAGGCACTATTTTCACAAATCCCGACCACAAAACATTTCACAGAATCGAGGTTATTTGTCAAATCCAGTCATTTCTGACTATTTACGAAGACCATCTCGTCAATCAAGAAGGAGAAGGGAAATAATACAACAATCAAATGTCAGAAGAATGCAGAGCCCTTCACAACCGACATCAACTAGAAGGGAGAAAAAAAGAAGCTCTAGAGGCAATGTCCAGCCAACATTGCGGATAAACCGTCATCTTGTAGAAATTGACCAAGGAACTGAAATAAAGATAGAGTCAAAAAAACGGAAAAGGAAAAAAGCAAATGGAACTTCACTTATTCCTTCAGGGCAATTTACAAGAGAAGATTTTGCATGTGCCATCTGCTATGAGCCTTTTTCCAAATCTGATTCCACAGTAGTCCTTTGTCCCCATTGCAAATTCCCTTCCCATGAGAGGGAATTAAATGAATGGAAAAGGGAATCGGATCTTTGTCCACGATGTTCCAAACCATTGGGCAATATCCCTAGATCATATCGCATCCCCGCAGAAAAATACATTTCGAATGTACTTTCGAGATTGTAAATCAAGATTCAAAAAATAATTTTCTCAATTCTCAATATTTTTTTATTTCTTAATACATTAAGGTATGATGCATTTTTCATTCATCATATCTTCCAAGGATTCTCTTTCCCAACATTATATGAAAGGAGAATATGATGAATTGATTGCAAAACTTGAGAAAATGGAAACAGATATTGGAAATCAGTTTGAAAGATATCTTCTTTACCTGATGACCCTTTACATAAAACGGAAAGACAACAAGATCATTGAGTTGACAGATCGAGTTTTTTTGGGCAAAGTAGAACCAGTTTGCATTCTTTTGATGAGATGCTATGCCTTGCAGAGATTGATGCAATACGATAAATTGTTGCATGAGTTGGACAAGATAGAAAGTTTGATGAGAGATTTGCCAAGTAACGCACCCCCAGAAATTCATGGGGAGTATCACAACATCATAGGTTTGTATGAACTCCAAAGAAATGAAGTTGAAAAGGCAAAGTTTCATTTCTTTGAGGCTTTGAAACAAAAAAAGGCAAGCAGTGACATGTTTGGCCTATTTTACATATACAAAAACCTTGCAGCATTATTTTGGAAAGAAAGGAAGTTCAACATTGCATTGGAAAATCTCAATATGGCATATGAATTTGCAAGGCAAATAGGAAATCCACTCCTGCAAGGAATTTCACAAACACTTTTTGGAAACATACACTTTGACATGGGAAATATTGAAACAGCCCTTAATTTTTTCAAGAAAAGCCTTGTCTTGAAAGAGAAGGTAAACATTCCCTTAGAGAACGTATTCACGCTTAATAATTTGGGAACCGCATATTCACGTTTGGGAGATTTAGAAAAAGCAACGGAATGTTATTCCAAAGCATACAAGGTGCTTGAAGAACTTGGTTTGGAAGCAGAGATGACTGTGGTTTTGAACAATATTGGAACTGCCTATCATAAGCGGGGCATTTTGAATGAAGCGTTAAGGCACTATCTAAAAAGTCTGGAAATTAGGGAAAAATTGGGGATGAATCAAACAATACCCCTTTCCGTGCATAATATAGGTGTCGTTTATCGGGACATGGGAGATTTTCAAAAGTCAAAGGAATACATCTCAAGAGCTTATGACCTACTCCAAGGAAAATCGGATTTTCTCGCCATGAGTAACACGTTGTTTGAACTCATCCTCCTTAACCTTTCAGAGAATAAAATCGATGCGGCAAAGAAGTATTTGTCGGAACTTGAAAAAATAGATATGTTGCACCAGAACAAAATGGTAAGTCTCCGTAAGGAATTGGCAACAGCCTTGATTTTAAAAGAAAGCAAAAGGATCAGAGACAAAGTATCAGCCGCAGAAATATTGAAAAAAATCATCAGGAAAGAGGTAATAAATCATGATTACACCCTGTTTGCCATGAAAAACCTATTTGAGCTACTCTTGCTGGAATACAAGCTTCTCAGGGAAAAGGAGGTAGAGAATGAATTAAGATTACTTTTGGAAAGCCTGTATAAGACTGCACATTCGCAGGAATCATCGGCATTACTTGTTGAAACCTATGCCCTCCAAGCAAAACTTGCATTAATAACAGGGAATTTTGAAAAGTCAAAGACATTTCTTGACAATGCAATAAGTGTAATTCAGGAAAATAATATCAGCTATCAGGAAGAAATGATAGATCAGACATTTAAATTCTTGAAAGGGGAATTTGAACAATGGTCGCTTTTGGTGAAAAACAACTTGAAGGCATATCATGGGATTGTCAACACATTGACAAAATCGCAGGATCGCGATGGGGAAATCTTAAAGAACGAGGTTAAAAGGTTTAATTCACTGATTGCACTTCCACTTCCCTTGGCAGAATTCAAGGATATTTTGCATCCGTTGAAACTGACAATCCTCAAAATCCTATACAATTCGCTCAAGGTTCAGAGAAGTGATCTATTAAAGGCTTTGGGAATTAATTCAGGGACACTTGAAAAGCATTTGAAACAGCTGATGAAAAATGAATACATTTCAACAGGAATAGAAATAATCGATGCAAAGCCCAGAACAGTGATATATCTGGAAGAGAAGGGAATTTCAACCTATGAACGTTTCAAGGGGACAATAAGGGAAGTCATTGAGCAATGATGATACACTCTTCAAATTAAACATTGTTTAATTAGATGCCCAATTATTTTTGTGTCATTTTACACAAAAGTAGGGGGTTAATAAAAAGTCATATTGATAGATAAGTAATGTCAATAAAAAAGACTGGCTTATGTATTTTGATTTTAATGATGATATTCTCATTGACTCAGAACAACATTGGAGACTTGTGGAAACAACAAATGGTTGAGGCACATAATGGGAACACATACAGTGCACCCTTCTCAAATAGTGCACCATTATTGGATGCCTCATTCAACGATCCAGAATGGGAAATGGCAACCAATGTAACCCATGATATCTATAACCCGAATGGATACAGAATGTCAGGTCTTGTTGCAAAGTTATCAGTTGCCCTATTGGGGACACCAAGCGGACTGTATATGGCACTTACATTGACCATGGTTCAGCTTGATAGTTCTGGAATGGGATTTGAAAGCCCTGGGTTCTTGGTTCAATTTGACACCGACCATAATGGGATCATCAATTCAACTGACTTTGAAAACACGCCAGATGATGATATCATGATATTCGCCACAGACAACCAAACAAAGGCAGGATCTACAGGCTCCTCTTGGTCTTCAAGAGAGTTTGAATACAGCATGATAGGTGATTTGGTTGGGAAAAACCTTACAAAATCCCTGCGAGCAGAAATTCGGTATTCATACTTGAAGAGCAATACAACAACACAGACAGTTGGGGTCAATTTCGGCATTAGATACCATAAATTTGGCGGGGCATCTTGGGATGTGTATTCATTTATGGTGGACAGTGGGGATCAAGCATACAATACAATACGCTATGTCTCCCATTATACCATTGGCTCATTTGCAAACTTGGTATTGAATCCAG
>WAKA01000105.1 GCA_015523565.1 Candidatus Heimdallarchaeota archaeon
CCAATATTTTATTCTTCAAATTGAAAGTTTAGCGCCAGACATAAGAAAAACTAAATTTTCGAAGAATATGCCGAATAAACAATAATGTCGAGAATCAATCTATTATGAAAAATTTCCAGGAAGAATTTAGAACATGCCATAAAACTTTGGCTTTTTGAAAAAAGAACAATGTATAAAAAAACAAGAAAAAGACAAGAAAAATTAAAGGAGAGTCTTTGTTCATTGATTTTTAGTTCAAACTTCGACTCACGCACCAAAAACACTTGCTAAAACTGACAGAAAACTAGGCTTTATGCTTCATTGAATAGGGAATAGCTTTAAAAGATTAAATCAATAATAATGCTTAGTCAAACGAGGAATCCCAATGAGCGAAGAAGAGACTAAAAAACCAGCAGAAGTAACAATTGCCCATATGACCGTAATTGACGAGAACAATCCGATTAAATTGCCAGACAAATTTATTGAGGCATTGCAACCAGATCAAGGTCGATATGCAGTAATTATTTTGGCACCAAATACGCGAATAATCAGGATTATTCCAACCAATTCGTCATCAGTGGCAAAAATCAATATCAATATAGGGAAACTTAGTCCTGACTTTCTTAGACAGATGGGGTCTATCTTTATTAGACTAGGAATAAAAACACTGTATTCAACAGGTCTCTGTTTTACACAAGATGCCTGTGTTTACGAAGGATATTTTGACAGTTCCGAATTGGAGAGCGTTTCAGTTGATACAATAAAACAAGAGTTCAAATCAATCCCAGGTGTTGCATCAGTTACTATTGATATGTTGGAAGCATAAATTTTGAAATAGTTCATATGGGCTTGCAATTGATTATAAACATTGTATTGTAAATTTCGATTGTGACTTACGAAGAGATCAAGGATAATTTGTATCAAATTCCAGGCGGATTTGGTGATGGAGGAGAGAATTTTGGAGGATATTTAATCAAAGACAACCCTAGTGTTGTAATTGGTGCGTCAGGAAAGAAATTTGTCCGAAATTTGAAAGAGGCTTTGGAAGACCTTGCTATTGATTCGTTTAACCTTTACCTGCCAAATGTAACTGTTATTGAATTGATGACCCTCGACGATTTCCAAAAAGAATTTAGAGATGTGAAAATCCATGTCTATAAAACGATTAAGAAAGATCTTGAAAAGCCAAGAGAAAGTTTCTTGGAAAAACGATTTCTGATAGATAAAGGAAAAGCAAAGGATTTTTCCAAAAAATTCCCAAAAGAGATAAAAAATTTAGTTGGAATAGATAGAGGGGACTCACGTAAACTTGAAAAGACAAAATTATTGATCATCCCGTTTCCTGGACCTCATAAAGGACACACATTTTTTTATTCAACAAAACAGAGAACATTGTTCAGTGGAATTTTCGTATCAGTCACTCCAATGAATTCACACTTTTACTATGTAGACCTTACCTCATCGATGAAAAGTTATTTAGATGGTCTGGGGTTTATTAAACAGGCTTCTGCGGAGTTACATGCACCGTCTTATGATCAGGCACAACTTGTCAAATCAAATCCAGTTTCAACAAGATATTTAGAATCATTAATTGAAGATGATGTTGAAAAAATCAAAGAAATATTGAAAGAAGCACGGAACTTTGACAACATAGTAGAAGAATATACAGTAGAAACGATTGAGGATTTATTTTATCCATACAATAAGTTGAATTTCATTCAGACCAAAGTCAAGACATTGCTTGAGTATTTGATTGAACAAGGGCAAGTAAAGATTTCTGGAGAGAAGTATAGATTGGCATAACTTATATTAACAACCACAATCCATGGATTATGTTTCTTTTGTTTTTGTCAGGAGGTACAGGAACACCAAAATTATTGCAAGGAGTTAGAGAGATAGTTTCTGATGAAGAGATAGGAGTTGTCTGCAATACAGGAGATGACTTTAATTGGTATGGATTACATGTAAGTCCAGATCTTGATACCGTTTTATATCTATTTTCAGGGAAACTTGATACAACGAAGTATTGGGGGAGAAAAGAAGAAACATTCAATGCATTAAGCGCAATTGGAAGTTTATCATTAGATACATGGTTTCAAGTGGGGGACAAGGATCTTGGACTGCATCTTGCCAGGACTCATCTTATGGAAAAAGGAAAATCTCTTGAACATGTAACACAATTAATTTGCAACAATTGGGGTATTAAAGCAAAAATATACCCAATGGCAAATGACCCAATGACTACATATATTTTGACTCCAAAAGGAAAACTCCATTTTCAAGAGTATTTTGTAAAGTACAAGACAGATATAGAGGTAAAAGACATTGTATTCTCAGGAACAACAGCGGTTCCCGAAACAGTAAAGGAGTCATTCAAGAATGCAAATGCAGTAATAATTGGGCCAAGCAACCCCATTACAAGCATAGGACCCATTTTAGCAGTTGATGGATATAGGAATTTGTTATCAAAAAGCAAAATACCAATTATTGCAATTTCACCAATTATTGGAAAAAGGGCGTTTTCTGGACCAACGGCAAAACTGATGCAGGTAAAAGGATATGATTCAACCGTCTTAGGATTGGCAAAATACTATCAGGGATTAATAGACATTCTTGTTATTGACAAAAATGACAGTCAATATCGGAAACAGATCAAAGAGTATGGTATTGATGTGTGTATAGAAAACATTGACTTAAGTACAAAAGAAAAGAAAATTGAAAGTGCAAAAGTTTTATTGGAGCTAATTGATTAATTTTGGCAACAAATGGAATTGTTAAGTAAAGAGATGATATAGCAAATACAAATGACTCTTCCAATTTATTGGCAGAACCCAAAAGAAACAGGCCCATTTGAGGTCAAAATTGTATCTTTTGATAACGGATGGGTTCAGTTGGATCAAGAAGTTCTTTATCCAGAAGGTGGCGGCCAACCGTCAGATCAAGGACTAATAATTAAAGGAACAAATCGGTGGCAAGTCAAACATGTTAAGGAAAAATCAGGCAACATTTGGCTAAAATTGGATAAGACTGATGGACTCCATGTAGGAGATATTGTTCAAGTTGTTGCAGATTCCAAACGAAGAAGGATTTTAATGCAAATGCATTCAGGACAGCACCTATTTTCTGCGGTTTTGGAAAACGAATTTGGGATTGGTACAACAAGGGTTCAAATGGACGTAACAGAAAGTGAAATAAGTACAGACATGAAAATGAGTGAAGAACAAATTGACAAAGCTGAAAAAATAGTAAATGGAATAATTTTAGGGAATGTACCAATTAAATCCCTTTTCTTAACAAAAGATGAAGTTACATCACTAAAATTAAGGGGAAACATTGAGGGCATTTCTCCTAAAAATGGGAAATATCGTCTCGTTCAAATTGGTAGGGATGGTACAATTGATAAAAATCTTTGTGGGGGAACACATTTGGATTCAACCATTGAAATTCAGGCATTTATTGTTACACAGATAGATGGAAAACGGATTAAATTCAAATGTGGAGAACCAGCAATAGAATATGCCATTTCACTTTCACAAATCACAAGAAAACTGAAAAATATGTTGTCAGTTGGTCATGAAAGGTTTATTGAGATAATAGAGAAAACCAAGAATGAAAACAGAAAACTTAGAAAACAAGTGGAACATTTTGGAATCAATATTATTGAAAATGAAATCATGGTTACAGGAAAAGAAAATAGAATTGTGGAATTGAAAAATTTTGATAGAAATATCCTTCAAAAATGGAAAGGAAGAATTCCAGAAGGGAACATTATTTTCTTATTGGAGGATGGATTTGTAGCAGTCATCGGAACACAAGCCGAAAAAGCGGCTTCGGTACTTAAAAACCATGGATATAAGGGAGGAGGAAAGAAGGGCAAATATATTTTGAAGTTTATTGGAAATGACAAATTACCAAGCCTCCCAGAAGAAATTTTCTCTGAATTGAAGTTTATCAGAAGTTGAAAAGGTTGAGATATTGTTTATTAGCCATGAGAGAAAAGAAAGTCAATGGCACGTTTCAATTATTATTGTGTTGATACCAATTTCTTCATTACACTTTATTCTGCCCAACCTAAAGAATTTGAGAAGCTAAATGAAATTCTTCGCAAAATAAAGATAAAATTCATGATAACGGATTTTGTTCAGAGGGAAATGCGATGGTATATGCGAAGGCATATTGAACCCCATGTAAAAATATTCCCAGTTGACAAAAAGAAATTGATGAAATATGAGGCAGACCTAAGAAAAAAGGTTGGTAGCCTTCCCCAAACACCAGATGTCTCAGTCATCTATGCTGCAGAACAACAAGGAATCCCGATTGTCTCTTCTGATTTGAAACTAATTGAGACTGCTGAAAAGGTCGGTATTAAGACGTTCATGAATAGTGCTTTTGCCATTTTCTTGAAAAATAAACTGAAAGAGGAAGAAGACGTGGCATTTATTGAAGAAATTCATACCAAACTCTTTGGAGAGGAGGTAAGCTATTCAGTAAAAGGTCAACATGTCTATGACCCAGTTGTCAGAATTAAAAAAATAATGGATTCAGCATTGAGTGTCGTAAATGCGCAAGCATCAATCTCAGAACCCAAAGTAAACAAAGATTTTGATTATCAGGAATATCATGATCTGATAGACCTAACCAAAGAAGTCAGGACAGATTTGAGCGACTATTTGGAAATGATGGAAGAAGGAAATTTTGAGGCGTTGAGCCAAATCCTTACAAGCGAGTCAAATCAATTGCTGGATAGATGTACAGAAGTTCGATTATTAGGTGTACCTGAAACAGACCATGCATATAGGGAAGCAGTTACCACTTTGGCGCATATTCTATTATTGGGGGTAGTAGTTGACTTAAATCTTCAAAAAGTAACTTCTGCTCAAGGAAAGGTGGATTTATTGCTTCTTCTCCTGTTTGAAATAAAAGATGTTGCAGAAAGACTTGAAATTGAAGTTCATTTACAGCGCATCATTATTTTCTTTTTGACAAATCAAGTATCTAGACTAAACGTCTATTTTACACCAACATTCATGGACTTATGCAGAAAGAAAGGAAGGGCAGATGTGATAGACCTTTTACGGACTTTTGCGATCATCTCCGCTGTTTTGACCAATCAAAAGGCAGAAAAAGGCGCCACTGCGAAAGATTTTTCAGAAATTGAATTCATTATTCAACTCGGATATCAGTTCATTTCAGCGGGATTTCCAGAAAAAGCATGGTTACTATTTGAACAGGCAATATACATGAGTTTGAATTCAAACATGACTGGTCTTTTGTATGCAATTTTCGAGGTCATGCTTCCTTTGCATTACTCTAAAGAAGGATTTAAGCCACCACTTCAAGATATTTTCAAGTTTATTGAGGGAAAAAACAAGGAAATTCAACTTAAGCCCTACTGGAACAGATTGAAATTAAAAGAGGACATTAATCCGAACATTTTGATCAAAAGGCACAAAGATGTCAATTCCCTTCCAAAGAGCTACCAAGGATTTTTAGATGTCTTAAATGTGGAACCTACAAGTTTTAAGAATTTAGGGCGGGCAAACTTGGTGAAGGTGATTGATTGGGAAACACAAACAATGATAGGAATCATTGACCCAACCCTTACACTGGATGAAAACTTAACAGTTGGATGTAGTGTGAAAATCCTTTCTGGAAAGGTTAAATTGATTCAACCGCCCAAAAGACTTCGTGAGAGAACAGGAGTCTCATTGCTTATTGTCTGCGGAAGAAAAGACCCAAAATTCATTATTAGGAGATCAGGAATAGCGTCTCTTGCAAAACCAAAAGAAAAATTGGCAAGTTATGATCTATAACAAGCATCAATTTCATAGAAAATATAACCCAGAAGTTATAATCCTCATCGAAAATAGATTTGTAAATGGAAGGACTATATGGAAACTATTCTGAACCTCCAGAATTTAGGGCAGACCCTTTCCAGACATATGTCCAAGATGGACAAGTGATTGCAGGATTTATTGCTGTTGTTGCTCCAGCAAGAGGAAAAAGACCACGGGAGCTCTATCCGTCAAGAAAAAAACCAATAGACAAAAAGAATGAAAAAAATTTGTTGGTTGATATTGCAACAGGAAAGGAAACTGGAATTGTGGTTGCTACAGATAAAGGGTTTTTTCAAGATCCATTTGAAAATAACATCAAGGCAAGATACAATACGATTGAAGCAGGAGCCATTACAATACTGAACAAATTTCCATTATTTTCAAAAGATAAGCAACACATACCGAATGGGATTATGCTTGTGACATTTCCAACAATTCCAATTCATTTTCCAAAAGAAAATCATGAAGCAGTTTCGTCTTTGTTAATGTCTGTGAAGAATGCATTAAAGAACCTGAGAGATTTGCATGGAAGTTCATACCAAATTATCAATTTTTTCAATATAGGTTCAAACAGTGGCGCTAGCTTGAAACAATTGCACTCACAAAGCTATTTTTGGAAACATGAATTACCAATACAAGGGAAAGATCAAATCCCATTTTACAAAACCTACGAACAGAGAGGATGCTTAGCATGTAAACTTGCTTCAAAGAGGGAAATAGAAGATGTTTTTGGAAGTACAATTGAGATAAAAGAAAGGATAATTTATGAGAACCCAGATGTAATTGTCTTCTTTGCTTACTCCCCAATCAGGATGTTGCAAGTTAGAGTAATGCCAAAGCGCCATGTTGCGAATCTTTTGGATTTAAGTAGGGAAGAAATTTCATCTCTAGCAATCGGAATTTCTGTAGCGGACAACGCGATATTTCAAGTTAGTTCAGCTTTGAATTTCCAAATAGAAGACAGATCTGTGGCGTTTAGGGAAAGATATGATGGAGATTTCCATATGTTGGTAGATATTTTGCCTGCTTGGCCCCTTGCGGGAGCAGAATTAGTTACTTCCATGACATTTGCGAGCAGGAGTCCAGAACAGGCAGCAATTTTATTCAATGAAATTAATGGCGAAAAGACCTTGTTGGAGCAATAGTCTTATTTGATGAAAAGCATATCTTGCATTATGAACAAGCGACCAAAAATTGAGATTGAAATACCTGATGACATCCCTGAATTCTTCATCACAGGTGCTTTTGGTGGGTTAAGCCCAGCAGGCGGCAATATCATGTTTTATGTTGAAGACCCTGTTATTGAAATGGAAGAGTATGAACAGCAAATCAAGATTAGAAGGATAAAACGTAAAGGGAAAGTTGTTTTGAGAATGTCCCCTACGACATTCAAAAGTATCGCCTTATGGATGGAAGCAAATTTAAAAGCATATGAATCAAAAATAGGGGAGATTTTTGTTCCAGATCATTTGAAGCAACCTGAAAAGCCAAATCCTCTTGAAGATTTCCATTGAGAATTGAGGATATAATCATGGGGTTACCATTTAAGATCATAAAAATTCAAGGAAGAAGCATGGAGCCATCACTTAAGGAGGGGCAGTTCGTACTAATTAGAAAAACCAAAAAGGCAAAACTTGGAGATATTTTAGTTTTTAGAGATCCAGAATATGAAAGAAGAATTCTTGTGAAAAGAGTCCAAGCACTGTCGAAGGAAGGATATTTTGTTGTCGGCGATAACATTTCTGAAAGCCGGGATAGCAGAAAATTTGGAACGGTATATTTTGACAGGGTTATTGGAAAAGTGATCATGAAATTTTAAATTAGAGATGATTAAATACACGTTTCTGATTTTATAAACAAGAAAATTTATATAATTACAAGAGACTTCTTACTCACCAAAGAGGTGAAAAAATGAACCCAGTCACCAAAATATTGAACCTTATTGACAAGTTTGTAAATTTTGACATTGCAGAGGCCCACTGTGATGTGCCATGTGGAATCTATGACCCTCACCAGATGCAGGTGGATGCCCATACTATCATCAGAATGATACAATTGATGCAGAATTTGGATAAAGAAAATCCAGAGTATATGCAAACTTATGCGAGATATGTTGCTGTTAAGGAACACCATGCAGAAAACCTAAAGCGAGAAGTCAGAGTTCTTTGGGGCGATTATTTCAAACCACAGCATCAAGAACAATTCCCTGAACTTACAGAATTGGTTTGGGACATCATGAGGACAGCTTCTCAAGCAAGACAGCATGTTGACATGGAAGCAGCAAAGAATTTGCTGGAAAAGGTACAAAGGTTAGCGGAAATTTTCTTTGAGACCAAAGGGAAATCCTATGCAAAACTTCCTGCCCCATATCCCACTGGAGAAACAATTGTTGTTCAAACAAATTAGAGGATTGTATTATTGAAATTCTTTTTAAGTGTTTCTTTCTGTTATTTTATTATGAAGCACTATAAAGATATACAGAAATATTTTGACGATGAGTTAAAATCTAGGGATGATTTTTTCCCAATATTCACAATAAACCTGCAAGTTACGCAATTACGGTTGGAAATTGAAGAGCAAGAATTCACACAATTTCCACAACGACAGCAGCGGCTTCTCTAAATGGGGTGTCGCGCAAATGCAAACTTTAGCAGAAGCAGATCTCGTTTTTCCACCATTACTTGAAAGAAGGTGGAAATATCTGAAAACAGAGATGCACAGGATCTGCATAAACCACGCAAAAAAAGATCTGATCAGGGCACTTATTTCTGAGAGAGAACATCATACCTCAGCACCCACATTATCGGAAATCACAAAGTTGACGGGATTTGATGTGGCAATCCATACAATCCAGAATTGGGAATGGAATCCAAAAAATCAAGGGAATCTAGAAATCGACGCAAAATATATTGGAGAAGTCGGTGCAGAATTAATGGTTCTGCACGCCATAAGAGAATCCATTAAAAACGATTTAGTTGATGTAATTGATGGAGAATTGGTATTAACGGAAATGGGGAAACGCCATTTCGATACCGTTAATTCATTCAATGTAGATATCACCGGCAATAGGATCGATATTGCAAAAAAGAGGTTCTCAACATCACGAATGAACAAAACCCAAAGGGAAATGGATCCGATCAATAAATTAAGATCAGTCAGAAGGCTTTATTGGGAGAATTCCATAATTATGCTTTTACGTGCACCCCTTCCATTTTATCGGGCGATGAAATTATTGACCAAAAAAGAAATTGAAGTTGTTATAGAGATGTTAAACAAATTAACTGAAAAAAAGAACCAACATACTTCAGAATTAAAGAAAGTAAGGGTACCAGTAAATTCGAAGGTATTCAAGGTTTTGAAAAAGTTGACTCCTGAAAAAGGTGAAGACAGAAGACCAAAGTTTGTTACAGGGATTTTAGAGGAAGTTCAAAACGACAAGGCAGAATTTTCGATTGGTGTTGGAGCCTTAACGATGTTTGTCATGTTTTTACAGGGATTCAAGAGGGAACAGCTTGATGAAAAAGCAAGAAGGGCTGAACAGGCTGTCAAAGACGTAATTGAATATGCAGATTTTTGGGAAGTGGTGGATACAAATACAGAAATCATTGATGAAGGGGGAGAGACCGTAACTGAGATCGATATCATTGCAAGATCAAAGAAAGACCCAGACCAATGGGTACATTGCGAAGTAAAGGATTTCAGCTATTGGAGGGGGTGGATTTTTGGTCAAAACATTGGGATAAGAAAACAATATTATGAAAAAGCAGTTGAAAAGCTTCCTGTAAAGGAGGAATATATCAAAAATAAATATCAATGCAATAAAATCAATTCATTTATTGTAACAAGCATTCCAGAAGCATTTGAATCTATCAATGGGGTGTCCCTTGTTTATTTGAGTGACCTAAATGAGGTTTTGGCATCTCTAAACAAACGGAATTTCACACCCAGACGGAAATATTCAAGCCAGAATTTCCTTATTAGATACTATAGAAGATTAAAAAATGACTATGAAACGGCAAATGAGGTAAA
>WAKA01000106.1 GCA_015523565.1 Candidatus Heimdallarchaeota archaeon
ACAATATTTGGAAAAATAACGATCTTAGAGAGTTCCTCGTTTGGATTGGATTGAAGGAGAAAAACACCGATAATCCAGAATGCAAGAATTTCAGGAGTACGAGGGTAATTAAGTAAGGCATCCATTTTTTTGTTGAAATCAGTGAACAGTTCCACAATATCCATACAAATGACAGGCTTTAAGGACTGACATGATGACACACAACATATGCGATTTTCGCACCAGATTCTCGAATGGATTTTTAAAGTGATTTGAATCTCATAAACAAATAATATTATATGAAGAAATAAACTTATAAGTGTCCTGAGAAATCTAGATCAGGACATCAACATGTCGTAACAGGTAGTCCGAAGTTAAACCTGTCCAAATAGGTGAATATTATGCTTGACATGCTGCTCAAAGTTGAGACGGAGATCCGGCAGACCATACGGAATGCACAAAACACTAGACAACTATTCAGGCACGAATCAGGAAGGCAATTGATGCTTTCCGAAGTCATGGAACATGGTGTAACCGATGGACCAATTATTGGTGCATTGGCGATCTTTTATGCACCAGGACAATTCCTGACATTAGACAGGATCATTGCAAAGAATCAACAATTCAAGAAGCAAAGGCGCATTATTTACTATTTGGATTCCAGGACAGGACAAATCGGATCTACCTTGTTACTTGAGCTGTTGAAGATACAGGATGGAGAAAAATTCAGCAAAGCGGAGTTTGTTCAAAAAATCGATAAGGATTACTTTGAGGACTTTACAGTATCATCAGGTGAAATCAATGAGGCGCTTTCACGAATGTTCAGAAAGACAATGAAGAACTATTTTGGGATTAACGGTCGATTTTTCTCAAGGAAACCATTCTCAATTTATTTCAGGAAAATAAAGGTTGGAAAGAACACGTTCGACAAGAATGCTTATGAAATGAGAAAGCATGAAATTGACCATCAAGTCAACCAATTTATCAACAAGTTAAATGCAACTTTTTCGAAATCATAAACAAAAGCTGGGCAATTGTTTGGTCAATTCGTGTCTTGATTCAGACACATTTTTATTTACTCTCTCATAAATTATTGTAAAAGAGGAATGGTCAATATATGAGTGGAAAGCAATTTGTATTCAAAATTTTATTGACAGGTGATGGAGCGGTTGGTAAAACCTCTATCAGGGAACGGTACATGGGTAAAGGATTTACAGGAAGTTACTTGAAGACGATTGGTGCGGATTTTGCTTCAAAAAAAGTGCAATTTGGAGAGAATAGGGTCACCTACCAGATTTTTGACTTGGCAGGTCAGGATGCATATGTTACTGCCCGTAAATCATTTTATAAGGGCGGGCAGGCGGCATTCCTTGTCTTTGACGTTCAAGATCCACAGACATTGACAAATTTAAGCCAATGGGTTGATGATTGCATAAATAATTCTGAAGGAACTGTCCAGACATTCATTATCTTAGGAAACAAGGCAGATTTGGTTGAGACTAGGCAAGTTTCCAATGAAATGGCTGTTGAATTCATCCAACAATTGGTTGCAAAGACAGGTCTTACATTCTATTATATGGAAACCTCTGCAAAAACAGGAATGAATATCGACTTGGCATTCCAATTAATGGGGCAAAGGTTGCTGAAAAAGCATAATATTGACATAGAAGTTGAACTTCCTGACTCGGTCTATGAGATTGGTCCAGGTATGGGAAGCGGCAATGTTGAAAAGGAAGTTGCAGAAGCTGTTGAGACAGTGGTACAAGCTTCAGATGCGTTGATTGGAGGAATTTATACAGAATCTGGCAAACTGAATGCAAAAGTTGAGCAATTGGAAAAAGCGGTGTTGAAATTGGCAAAGAAAACAGATTTGATTGACAAGAAACTGACAAAATTGGTAATGATTGTCAAGGGAATTGTGGCAGGGGAAAGAAAAGGAGATTTAGAAGGGCTAGATCAACCAACAAAAGTCGAGATAGAGGAAGAGGATGAAGCGGCAATCAAAGCCCAAAAACAAAAAGAGTTTGGAGTTCCACCCATCCCCAAGAAATAATAAATTAAACAACAACAAAAGAGTACTTGATTTTGTCGACAATACTGAAATAATTCAATGAACATTCTATTGCATTTTGAATCGTTTTTTGGCGAGTTGATCCATAAATTCGGAAGTCTTTTTCCACAATCGATGAAATTTCATTCATTTCAAGGACGGGGTAGTCGGGAGAAATGTCCAGCCAATTTGCCAAATGCCACAGGTTAATGGAACCGTTCCATAGAAGATTTTCTTTCAGGAATTCATTCATTGTAAGACTTCTTTGTGTGATTGCAGTATAAAGAAATTCCATGCTATATTTTTCAGATTTCATTGATAAATCCTTTAAAGCATGCTCGTTTTCAGAAAGAAAAATTAAGGGTCGTGTGTTTGAAGGGTCAAGAATCTTAAGAGTTTTATTCAATTTAAGTAAAAGAATTCTTTCACGGGAAGGGGTCGTATATGAAACCCAATGAATAATCTTCATACCTGTATCTATGCCCACAAGCCATAGTTGATCCTTTACAAATGAGGCATTTACCAAGATTGGGTTTTTGGGGAAAGGGGCAATAACAGGAAGGGATTGTCTCATTAGAATAGATGCTTCCCTTAGACTGAGAAAAGCAGTTTGGACATCTATGCCATAATCCATTGAAATCTGAAATGGGTCAAGCTTGAGGTATTGTTTCAAGGAGATAATTCCATCAGCAATGAGAAGTTGTTTTGTCTCCAAGGGGAGGGATACAAGGGTATTTACACTTTCACTTTCAATTTTGGATTGAATGAGGGCTTTGGAGAAATAATTCATTAGGAAACATTGCAAAGGTCATTTAATAAAGTCGGATTTTAGATTCCGAATTTTAAGCGGGCACCAAGTTCTTCAGGCAAGTGGCATTGGTGAACTTCCTCAATAACCTCCTCAATATTGTAAGAGACACGCAAAAGCTCTGTTTTTTTATTTTTTAAGTCAATAATGGCATATGCCGCCCTAAAATCATTGTCTCTTGGTTGACCGATAGAACCAGGATTTACAAATATCTTGCCTGTGGCAGAATGATGCTCTCCTTGTATGTGTGAATGCCCTACAAAAAGATAATCCGTTTTTGTGGCGGCAAGGGCATTTTCGATTGATTCAATGAACAGATTGGTTGTGGGACCGTAAACATAGTCAAAAATAGTGACAGGATGCCCATGAACCAAGGTTGCATTTCCATATGGAGTTTCCAATATGGTTTTCAAGGGGAGGTGCAACAGGAATTTTTTATGATCTTCACTGAGTAGGGGATTGGTAAATTTAAGACTTGCTTGGGCCGCAGGTCGAGCAATCTTGAATAGTGGGTTTGAAAGATCAACTGCGGCCCAGTCATGGTTTCCCATGACAGATATGTCAATCATTGGACGAACCGTGTTCAGAACCTCAACAGGACGGGTATAATATCCAACAAGATCACCTAGATTGATTACAGCGTCAAAATCTCTTTTTTCCATGTCTTCAATGACTGCCATAAGGGCAGGGTAATTAGAATGAATATCCGCAATGAGTGCAATTCGTTCATAATCCCGTTGTTCAACAGTCACCTCAAAAAGGGCTTCGTCATCCATTTATATTTCAAACTAGAATTCTAGATTTATTAAGGTTGGGGAATCTTTATTCATCTGAAAAAGAAAGGGTGAGTAAAATAACAGAAACAAGTGAGATAAATGAGAGGAAAGTGAAAATTGCAAGGTCATATTCTTCCTGAATTGTGACATTGTCTGAAAATCCCAGATACATTCGCCAAAAGAGAAGGGTTCCAAAAGTGATTAAAATTGCCATGGAAATTGTTAAAGCAACAATCCTTAGATAAAACGATATCAGGACATTCCGTTCAATGTTAATATTTTGCCTTGCAATATCAAATTCAGTGAATTTTAGTCTGTCAATAAATCCCTCATATAATTTTTGTGCTTTTTCTGTTTGGGGAACCATTGAAAACGTATCACTGTCACCTTTAGTGGAAAGGTAGAAGAGAAACACAAAGTATGCCAAAACAGACACCCAGATGACATCCAACAGCAATATTTCAAAAGGAATTTGCGTAAATGGATTCTGGGTCAAAGGAAAGCGGATACCTGAAAAATATTGTTCAACACTGGACACCATAGTCAAGAAAAAGACAAAAAGAAGCATCTGGGATCTTGAAATGAGACTGAATTCCTTAAAATTGCCATTGAGAATTAAAAGAGCCAAAAGCAGGAGTGTGAAAATTTGAGTAATTTTGAACCCAAACTGGAGAATTAGGGAGACAATAACCAATACCGACAAAAGGCGGTTCATTAGGGAAGAGAAAAAGAAGTGTTTGGGATTGGAGAAGATAAATCCCAGTTCATAAAAGACATCGTTTTCATCCATTTTTTGCATAGTCACCATCTCCTAAAAGCATTTTTCATTGCCCGATCCAGCACATCCACGATGGTTTCTTTTTCATTTTGGATATATGCATAAACCGCATTGAATCGTTTCATTTCTTGGCTGACATAAATTCCTCTAAAAACTTCATCAAAGATGATGTTGTTTGCTATGATGTTTTGGAGGATTTTTCCGTACTCTTCACCAGTATATGTTTTTGCCACATCAGTCAATCGTTTACGATAGGAAAAGTCAAATCCACGGACATCGACAAAAATCAGGTTGTTTTTCATCATGACAATCTTTCTTAATAGGTTAAGGAATTGGCTGACGTTGTATTCCAAATCACCTATAAATATAAATAGCTTGTTTGTGATTTTTTCCTTTTCCAAAGTTTTGGCAAGAACATTGAAGTTTACATAGACGTCCTTTGCTGTTTCACTGTAAATTTCGCCCCAGATACGCAATTGTTGTTTCCTGCTTTTGGAGGGTTTGAAATAGAATTTCACATCGGTATCGAAAAAGAGGAAACCAACAGGATGTCCCTGTTCCAATATTCCAGAATAAATATCCATTGCAGTTCCGAGGACAAAATCAAATTTCTGCCCCCTCATTGTCGTTCCTCCCTGTAATGCCACGATAACTTCCAATTGTTTTTCATCTTCAAACTCCTTTGAAATGAGTTTGCCTCGTCTTGCAACGGCGGGCCAATAGATGATTTTGGAGGGATCTCCTCGAATATATTCACGTAATCCATGGAAATCTTCACCCATACCTTTCCTTCTTATTGCATACACATCAGTGAGACGGGAAAAAACTTCCTTGACCCGCAACTCATTGACATGTGCTTCAAGCCTTTTGGGATAGATACGGACAGGAATGGATGGAATAGTCGCAAGAGGGGTGGCAAATACACCAAAAATATCCATTTGGTGTGCAGTGATTGGCGAAATCTCAAAGTATCCTCGTTTTAGGGGTAGCAGAGGAATGTTGATTGTTTTTGTCTGACCAGCGGACAGGGAAAGCATGACAACATTTGATTGATTGACAGGAAAGATATCAGGAGGAAGCGTGATTTTGATTTTGACGCTTGGCAAAGATTTTGAGCTTTTGTTCGTTATTTTCAGTTGGATTACTTCCAATTCACCACGATATAAAATCCCATGTCTTGCCTTGCCTGTAAAGGTAACATCAATTTCAGGTAAAAAGGACAGATAGACCACATATGCCAAGAAGTAAAACACAAAGATGGAAACCATGGCAACAGAAAGGTATGACTGAAGAATGTTTCCAATAATAAGCAGTGCCATGCTTAGTGCAATAATTATTATGCCTCTAGCCGTAAGTGTTGTTTTCATTTTGGATCACTTAGATGGCAACTTCAGATTCTTGAAGGATTCTGTTGACTAGATCCCTGATTTTGACACGGGCAAGTTCAGCCTCATGAGAAAGTACAAGTCTATGGTTAAGAACATCAAAGGCAATATATTTAATGTCATCAGGTTCAACAAAATCCCTTCCATTCACAGCTGCAGTTGCTTTCCCCAATTGCATGAGGGCAAGGCTTGCACGTGGAGACGCACCAAGTTCAATATTTCGGTTATTTCGTGTGTTTGTGACAATGTTGAGGATATAGTCAATAATCTCCTCAGATATGTCCACCTTTGGAATATATTGTTGGATTTCAATTATTTTTTCCCGATTTGTCAAGGTTTCCACTGAAGGGTTGAGATCATGATGTTTAAGCCAAAGCATTTTCTTTTCCACATCACGGGTCGGGAAATCGATAAGTAGTTTAATCAGGAAACGATCCTGTTGTGCTTCAGGGAGGGGATAGACACCTGCATTTTCAAGAGGGTTCTGTGTCGCAATTACCAAGAAGGGAGTGTCCAATTTTCTTGCCATTCCCTCAACAGACACTTGACGTTCTTGCATTGCCTCCAAGAGGGCGGATTGGGTTTTTGGGGGACTTCGGTTTATTTCATCACATAAGAGAAAGTTTGTGAAAACAGGACCCTCCATGAATTCAAATTCCATGACTTTTTGATTGAACACATTGACACCAGTAATATCAGAGGGCATGAGATCAGGAGTGAATTGTATTCTGTTGAATTTTAGACCAAGGATTTCCGCCAAGGTAGAAGCTGCAAGTGTTTTTGCAAGTCCAGGATTCCCTTCCAGCAATACATGCCCATTTGCCCATAAAGCGATCAGGATTTTTTTCAAGTATGTTTCATACCCAACCAATCTTTTCTTTGCCTCTTTCATCACAGATTCAGTGATTTGCTTTACCTCTTGAGAATTTACCATACATCCAAAACAATTTGAACATATATATAACTCACTCATATAAGCAATATTTTTTCGAATTAAATTTCACTGAATTGAAAGGTGTTTCAGAGCCAGAGAGCCATATTTTCATAAATATATTGGTTTATTTTCTGGTTGATTTCCCAAAGGGTTGAAACAGAACTGATTTGTTCCAAGGGTCCATAAGTGTTTTCCAAGGTTTTACGGAACGAGGTATCATGGATTGTTTTTTCAATTTTATTGAGAAGAGACAAGTTTGCAGTATGCAAAAGTCGATCTCCCATGATCTCATACAAGATGTAATATTCTGAAAGAATGCGTTCTGCCCGTGTTGGATTTGAGATGAAGTCAGACCTGGATTTTTTCTCCCGCCAGATTTTTTTCCATTTCTTCCGGAAGTTTTTCAATTTGCCATATTGGCTTAATGCAAGTGTAAAGCCAATAATTGCAGTAGTGAGTGCAAATCCCTGACCAGAGCTTATGCCAATCCAAGCACTGATAATCCATGATGTCAATCCAGTTAGACTGTTGAATTGTGGAGAAAGATGCGTTTCATCAAAAAGTATCTCTTCAGCATTGACAAGTGATGCCAGATAGCTTATAAGAAGAAGTGAAAAAATCGCATTTCCATAAACAAATTCTGTTTCCCCTATTTTCCCTTTTTTTTGCCAGTAGATATTCAAAGGAAGGGTAGCATCACCAAAAGCCACAACAAGACCCTTTTCATAAAATTTCAGGACACCAATTGGCAAAGGACCAATTTTGTCCGTACTGTCAATTTTATTGTCATCATCGACATCCAAGAATGCCGATCCATTTTTTTCAGTATATAACACAGGGAAGGTTGTACCAACAAGAAAACCACTTAAGTCAACAACAGCAGTTGCACGGTTCAATTGGATGGGATTGATTGCAAATCCTTCAATTAGATTGGAAATAAAATGTTCAAATACCATTGGCTTATCAGGAGCATTTGTATAGAGAAGAGGATTTGTTTCACGGATTACACCATCCATGTAGGTTATTCCGAATGTACCAGCCACTGTTCTTGCATTTCCAAAGTCCTCAAAAATAAGAAGTACACCGCCGTTTTTCACAAAAGTGTTATACATTTGCAATTCAGCAGAAGTATATTTTTTATCCGATCCGATTATAACTAGGATTTTTGTATCAGAATCACGAAGATACAAAGGAGAGATGATTATTCTTGATACAGAAAGATTGAGGACGGATTCGATGGAATCTGCAAATTTAGAGGCACCAAAATCGTCAATTCGCATTATTGAATTTTTTGGACTGTAAGTTACAGTCCTTATGTTTGCAATTGCCAATATGAGAATCAATATAATGAATAGGGCAATCAAACTACGTTTTGACAAAAAGAATTTAGGGGGTTTCATTGATTTCCACCTCTTCAATTAGGTCGTCATTTTTTGCAATCACTAGATTTTCCAAATCATTCAGCAATTGCAAGACATGCTGTTTTGTAAGTTCCTTTTTTCCATATCTTGCCAAATAGAAGGTTTCAACAATGTCCTCCAAGGCGGCATTATTGATCTCGCCTTTTTCAAAGTGTTTTTGGGCATGTTCAAGGGGAGTTTCACCAATTTCACGTTTCAGTTTTGTAAATTTGGAAAATGCATTGTCAATTTTGTGATACGTTTCGATTATAAGTTCACGAGGAGAGTACAGATCCATATTTGATTTAGTCCACTCAACAATAACCCATAAATGATCTTTGAAATTAATCAGCCGTTTCATTCTTTCTCTTTTTCTTTTTATTTCCTGTTCGCTTTGTTGAGGAGAAATAACTGTTGCAGGTTTGTCTATTTCAAAGGACATAGTTGTTTTCTTAATGAACCTATCCTTGTCAAGCCTTGAAAGTGCAGAAGGCAAAAATCCAACTGCAAAAAACATGAAGACAATTGAGACAAAGAAAAGAAACTGACGTATCGTGAGTTGATAGTTAAATTTGATTCCGAACAAATTGACATTAAAGGAAATTGTCTCATTTAGTTGAATTTGTGGCATGTATCTGGACTTTGCGGGCAATTTTGTAAAATTCAACCCATTAAATTGAAACCATGAATTGTTTTTGGGTTGGTTTGTCTTGGTGGTATGTTGTTTTGACGGTACGGATGCCGTGATTTTAGGGCGAGAGAATTTGTTGGTTTTACTGAAGGATGGGGTGGTGCCAATTCCAGAAGGAAGTGTCGTTGGAAGTGTATAATCAGGGGCAGAAGGTTGTGAAAAGGAAAAATCAGGATTACCTGCATTTAATGAAGAAATACCCCAGTTTTGACCGTTGTTACCATCAACATTGGGTAATGCATCTGCTGGAATTGTCGGTAATTTATCTGCTGGAACTGTAGGAAGTTGACCATACCCGTAGTTGTCACCAAGATTTTGCGGTGGAGAAAATGGCTTATTACTCTCTGTATCGTAAACTGGTTCTGGTTCATATTCATTGTTTCCTTCTGTTTCACTTCCTCCTTGGAAATAATAGAGTAAACTGAGAAGTAAAAAGAATAAGATAACTATAAAAATAGTTCTTTTTGCATTTCCATTAGACATTGTTAAATTTCACCCCTAATGCGAATCCCACAGAAGCAAAAATACTAAGAGGGATTAAGACCAATAGAGTAAATATGAGAAAAATCAACCCAATAATGAAAAAGAAAGGATCCCTCAATAATTCTTGAAGGAAATCACCTACTGGAATTAAGAAAAGAAGTATTGCCATAAAAGCAAGAAACAGATAAATGATTAAACGGAAAATTGTTTTCATCATTTGTATCAATATGCCTTCAGATTTTGTTGGACCGTTAACAATTCCAACCAAAAAGCCTGCCAAGATCCAAGCAGAGACAATTGTGAACACTTTGAAGTTTTCGAAATTTTCAATGTAAATAAAGATCATAAAGGAGATAAGTCCGAAGAAAGGATAATAGAGAGGATTTATTGTAAGCAAAATGTCACTGATAGAAGTGAATAATGTATTTGAGGGCGCATTGAAGAAAGTCCCTGTAAAGGAAAAAATTATCCCCAGGCCAATTATAATTAATGGAAGCCTAAATGCAGTGATTTCATCCTCCTTCGGACTATATATTGAAAATTTTTTCGAGGGGTTAATTTGTTTTGCCCGTTGAAATATTGATTTTTTTATTCCATGTGTTTCATAATCCTTACTCATAACCAATCCTCCCTATTGATTGACACTTGTGGGACAAAATCCACCAAAGAGTACCATTGGGAGATGATGCCATAACCCAAAAATCCAAAAGCAAATAAGTTTGGAATCATCCAGAATTCTCTCA
Organism: Candidatus Heimdallarchaeota archaeon; assembly: GCA_015523565.1. Taxonomy (GTDB): domain Archaea; phylum Asgardarchaeota; class Heimdallarchaeia; order Heimdallarchaeales; family Kariarchaeaceae; genus WAKA01. Next base: position 10,028 of record WAKA01000106.1, read on the forward strand.
AATTAAAACCGATTACCATAAGAACATAAAAAGAAAGCATTCCCAAATAAGAGGTGACATATCTCGAAACAATCAGAAATAAAGGCAAGTCATCCCTGTTGGATCCCCACACAAAAAGGAATATAGATGAAAAGAAGGAAAACAAGAAAATAAGAATGATATACAAAATTTGAAACAAAAAGGCAAAAACCCCATCCTTACTCTTTAAGATGATTTGAGCGTTTTCAAAATTGATTAACGTAATAAATCCAAGAGATAAGAAATTTAATAGGGAAATAGAGATCAAGATCGATAAAATTAGGTAGAAGAAATTTCCTTTTTGAAATGTAGCATACCCTTTTGTCGTAAGTGCCCGTTCAGGGATTGGAACCAAGGGGGATTTACATTTTGCACAGAGCCTCCACAATGGGTTCAATGTCTGCCCGCAGTGGGGGCAGGTCATAACGACGGTATATTTGCAATTGGAGCATTGTCTTGTTGGTTCGTCCCAAATTTTGCCACAACTTGGGCATTCAGGGATTTTTGCTTGTCGGAAGGTTGGGAGTTTGAAATTGAATTGGATATCGGAAATTACATTGCAATTATAGCAAATTGGGGCATCGGATTTATTTGGCAGATACTTTTTGGCAGAATGACAGTTTTCGCAAATTTCTGCCTCAATATTAAAAGAGAAAAAGATTAAGGCAATAATGAGAAAGTCAAATATTGGCTGAACAATAAAATAAGAAACGGACATGATTATAAATTTTAAAAGAATTAAAGAAAGCAAGGTGACAATGGAATATATTATGGCAGTGTTGATTTGTTTTTTTTGGGGGAGAAACAGACGACCGTCTTTAATGAAATATTGCGAAAAATATCCAGTTACAAACAAGACAGCAGGAAGAGAATTGAAAAGATATAATTGAATTTGTATGATTAAATTTAATGAATTAATGTCAAGATCAATGGGGATAAACATTGATTGGATCAGTGCCTTTGTGAATTCGGCATATTCAATAAAAGCAAAAAAAGAAATAGACATTCCTGCAAAAAAGTAGACAGTAAATGATGCGACTTGTTCAAATGAAGATATAAGG
>WAKA01000107.1 GCA_015523565.1 Candidatus Heimdallarchaeota archaeon
CAATAGAGTCAAATGATCTTGAGACATAGGATGTTTCAATTAAAGCAAGCGGAAAGACATATACAACAGGGTTTTCCTCATATTCACGGTATTCAGTAAGCCTGAAGAGCTCTTCTTCCAATTTAAGTTGAATAAGCCCTTTTTCAAATGAATCTTTTGAATCTGGTGCTGGGATCGCATCAAGGATTTTCAAGTCTTCATTAAGCTCCTGTATCCGTTTTGTGATAAATTGAGGTGAATAGTCAGGCAATTGTCCATCATATTCATGTATTCCCAATATATGGGCAGTCATAGGGTTTGCCTTGAGCCATCTGTTCACAATCGGCTTGAATTCATCACGGATGTTGAATTCCATAAATGTACCATTATTATTGGGTTCTTAAAGATTTCATAGGGCTTTTTTTAATGGGCACAATTGTTCCTATATAATCCATATATATTAGGATGTAAATAAGTAATAGAGAAGTAATTCTCAGGAGAAGTCAAATGAAATTAAAGACTAGAAACATGATAGCATTATTCTTGATGCTTGGACTGCTGTTTTCGGCAGGGTCGCATTACTTGACGGTAAAAGGTGATGGAGATGGCGACCAAACCGATACAAACACAGATCACACAGATACTGGTGATGACCACACAAGTCATGCAGAAAATCAAACGGAAACAGATCATAGTGGTGAAAACCAGACCGATACTGAGCGAGAAAACCACACAGACACTGAGCACACAGGGAATGATCATACGGACACCGAACACACGGGTGACAATGGTCATGAAGATGAAACTACAAAAAATGAAAATGATACGAAAAAGGAGATTGAGGAGAAAGGCAAAGCATTTGAAAGAGAGTATAAAATGGAGAAAAAGGATAAAGAATTCAAGATAGAATCAGAGGCAAAGTCTGGAAACACCAAGGATAAAATCGAGGTGAAATTTGAGACTAATGGCAAATTGGAATTTGATCTCAAATATTATACTAAGGTTGATGACAACAAGACCAAACTTCGTTTCCGCTTTAAGATTGACAAGTTGATTGAATACATAGAAAATGGTACAGAGCCAGGATATCAACCAGGCGAAGAGGTAAATGTTGTCAGTTTGAAGGAAATTGGTTGGAAACCATTGGCATATACAACAGACAATACAACCGAAATAGTGACTGCAGAGACAGTTGACGGAATGTTTAAGTTGGTTGTGAAGTATTCCCCTTCATTGGTGCAGGATCGTAATTTCACATTGACACCAAATGCCTTGAAGATTGACATATATGTCAATAATTTCCCATATACAAATAATGGGTCAATGTTGGCCATTGAGACCAAATTGAAGACTGTTGCAAAAATGGAAATCAAAAATCAATCATTCGAGGAAGAGAATGGATTTTCAAAAGATGAGAAAGAGGTAGCATTGCAGGCGGGAGATTTTCAAGGCTATTTCTCATGGGCAGAATATGCCATAGCAGATGGAAAGACTGTTGCTGTAATTCCATCCAAGTTCATTGATGCAAGTGGTGAGGAAAATGACTTGGATGTAGGGGAGACAGCTTCAAAGATGTTCTTTGCATTTAACGCCACTGCACCCAAAAGTGTATATTGGGATCCAAAGTTGGGAGTTGTTAGTGTTTCAGCAATAGAGGCATTGAGCCAGATATTGCAGGGAGTTAATAGCAATCCCTCCTTTACACCTATAAGCACATGGGTAATGGTTGTTGCATTGCTTTCAGTTGGATTGATTTCAAGGAAATTAAGAAAAAGAAAATAGATATTAGATTTTGATTTTCCCGTCCTCTTTCACATAAAACACTGGGGGTTTTGCCCTGATTCTGCATTCTTCCAAGAATTCAAGAAGCGCAGGGTCTTTTTCCTGTTTTTTCTGTGCACGTTCGATTGCTTTTCGTATTCGATCAGAAATAGGATGCTGTGGAATTGATTCTGCAATTATTGCCCAAAGTTCATATGCATCCCTCCTTACGGAGGCATGGGAATGGTTCGCCGCCTTAAGTGATGCAGTAACTATTTTATCCAATGCTTTCACGATATCTGCTGGAATCGTTTTAAGGGTCGCAATTTTTTCCATTGATAGACGGATAACCTGCTTGGCAACCGCGCGAGACCCATAATCTTCTTCTTCAATCACAGGGGGAATGACCTTGAGTACTTCATCAATGAGCGTTAGATTCCTTTCAGATATGGTACCCATAAGATGAATACCAGTTTGCCTGATTTGGGGGCTTTTGTTCTTGATTAGTTTTTTACCTATATCAAAAAGCTCTTTGGCATAGGCTCTTTGTTTTTCGAGCAGTTTGTTTGCAAAGTCAAGGGAAACTTCCCTGACATGACCGTCTTGGTCATTAAGACCTTTTTTGAGCATGGGAATACTATCTTTCAGTCGATGGGGTTGGTTAAGCACACTTTGGAAGTAAGCATCAAATGCGGAAAGCCTTACATGCCATTTTGGTGATTCAGTGAGAGGAGACAATGTATTCAAGACATCGTCTACAAGTGTTCGGTTGTGTTTGCCTATGGCACCCAACGTTTCTATGACCTTGATTTGGATAATGTCATTTGGACTATCAACATGATCGATAACAAGCCTGTAAATAGCTCGTCCCATTTCTGGGTTAACGTTAGCAAGTTCATTGAGAATTTCCAATGCAATTTCTTTTTGGAGTGTTGAACCTTTCTCAAGGGTTGTTTCTGCAATGAAATAAAGGTCGTCTGCAAAAGGGCTGTTCTTATGCATTGCCAGAGGAACAAAAGCTCTAAGGACATTCTCTTGAATTTTCTCGTTCTTGATTTTTTTCAAGACGGCTGAAAGAAATTCAAATGATTCTTTGTCATAATCTGTACTAGTCCTAATAAACTGTTCGACAACCTCTGTCATGGGGATTAAAAGTTCTTGGTTACCTTCAATATCATCAAGAATTGATTTTGCATAGGAGATAAGAATTGGAGAAACAGCAGGATATGTTTTGACAATATAAGAAAATCCTTTCAATGCTTCTGAACGGATCATAAGATCATTTTCCTGTAATGCATCTGTCAAAAGGGTTGCAAGTTCCCCCTCTTTGCCAGTATGAAAAGCCGCAAGGTTGGCAAGGATTTTCGTGGCAGTCCTTTTTCTTGTCACGTCACTTGTCTGATAAAATGTGTGCAACATATCCAACAGGTTTGTGGAAAGACTTGGATTTGCACGTAGGACTTGTCGGATGCCTTCAATCAGAACCGTCTTTTGTTTGCTTGTCAAGTCAGGTTGATTAAGTGCCTCCAAGAAAGTTGAAAGCAGAATGGTTCCCACATCAGAAAAATCACGTGTTGCTTGATTAATAAAATGGAAGATCTGTTCGGTCTCTTCACCGCTTCTTCTTGTCATTGCCCTGATAATGTATGAAAGCACTGCACTTTTCATTTTTGGGCGGTCTTTCATGAGATATTGCAATGTCCTATTGGCTTCCCATGCGACAGATACCTCTGGGTCATAAATTTTACTGATGATAAGGTTTAACCCTTCCAGAACCTTGTTTTCCTTGAAAAATCGGAAGTAGTACCGTAGCGACCTCAAGGCAAAGAGTCGGACACCATGTGATTTGTCTTCCAAAGCATCAATGATCATTTGGTAATACTCATTGTCTTCATTCTGCAGTCCCTTGACTACGGAAAGCAATGCCTGAGATGCGGCAATTCTGACTGCCTCATAAGGAGAATTCAGGGTTTCTTCCAAAATGGTCTTGAGAATGACATGGGAGGATATATCCTTGCTGACCTTTTTTCGAGCCAATTCAAGCATTGCTACCAAAGCCTTTTCAGATTTTATCTTTTGATAAAATTCCAGCCAGCCTTCAACATCGTCATATAATTTGGGAAGTTCCCAGACCAATCTTCTTTCCACAAGACCAGGAGGATCAACAAGGATGATTGTAGCAGATACAAGGAGTATAAGATTTTGTACAATGAGAAAAATCAGAACTAGGCGTGGGTGACGATTCAGTCCATATGCACCAAGCACATTTATCTGCTGTAATTCAATTGGCAGGTTTGCATAGACTTCCAAAATACTTGCAATCACAACACCAAAGAGAACAAAAACAGGAAGGAAAAGGCTTAAGGCAGAAACCTTGAATCCACTTTCATTCCAGACTGCAAGCATTTCCTTAAGGGCACCACGACCCTTATTTAAAAGGGAAAGGACAAACACAAAACCCAACCCGACACCAGTTGAAAGAAAGCCAACAGTTGAAAGTTGGATTATGTCAGTAATATTATTGTAGACAAAGTAGGCAGTGGTCAGTAGGGCTTGAACTGCAAAGAGTACTAGAAAAGCACCTCCAAGCTCAAATTGTGGGATCATTCGGAAATTCCCTTTCTCATCCTTGAACTTAATTTTAGGCCATCCCAACTTGAAGAAATCATTTGCAAAGTTTTTCTTCCTTACCAATTTCAAGGTTAAAAGATCCTCTCCTAGACCAGATCCTGCAAGGGCACCTAAATTTATCATAGGGAGCATTATGGCCCAAAGCAACAAGGCAGTAATTAGACTAGTATCCAAAAATTTGATCAATAGAACAATAGGCAATAGATACAATAAGAAATAGGCTAATAAAGTGGCAATTATCCGGGAATGAACCTTTTTTGCCAAAGCCTCCATAAATGTTTCAATAACAAATTCTGCGGGGATTGCTGAATCCTCCCCCTCTTTTGACAAGGAATAAAATTCGAAAAGAGGATATACCAAAAGGAAACCTATTGAAATGAAAATCAAGAATCTTGAAAGAACACTGCTGGATGCTTCATTAAAAACTTCTATAGAGACAACAAAGAGGGTGACAAAGCCGATGGATACAAGTATGGAAAACATGAATAAGGAAACCATCCGTCCAAAGGACAGTTCATTAAGGTCAGAGACACCAGCAGTTGACTTTACCTCTTCAGATGCGAATGAAAAAGCCCCAAGACTAATAATGATGAAGAGCATGGAACCAACAGCACTGACAAATATTTGGCTAAGGAATTGTTCGTCCTCTGTAAGAGCCAATATTGAGAAATATCCTGTAACAATTAAAAGACTGAGAGCAAGAGAGGTACGAGGGTTCACGGAATAATATTTGGCTATATCAATTAAATCTTTTGTAATCAAATTTGTCTTATTGTTCTATTTGGTTTTTGTTACATCAGGCAAGTTTACAGATACCGCAAGAGTCATTAAAATTTTAAGCTCGTCAATGGTAAGTTTGTTGTCCAGATTGGCTACATCAAAGGCATCTTTTAGCATTTGTGCTTTGAATTTTTTCAATATGTCAACCTCCTCAGGGGTGATTATCCCATCATCAAGGGCTTCCTTGAGTTTTTCTGTAAATTCTGCAAGAGAAACCTCTATGGTTTTCAGGATATTGTGTTCATCTTCAGTGATTTTGCCATCTTCAGCGGCCAGTTCAATAAACCTTTTCATGTTTAGAACAAAAAGCTCATCGGGTGTTAACTCTTTTTCCATTATTTAGAATGCGGAAAAGAATTAAATATACATTTGCATTAGCAATTTTCAGCTACATAGGCTGCTCCGAAATATCGTTTCTCATCCATGAGGAGGTCAATTTTCAAAGAGGTAAAACCAGCCTTTGAAAAGATAGTCATCCATTTGTCTGGACTTAACCAACCAGGATGGGGGCGGTATTCATAAAGCGGAACATTCCACCAACCTTTGAAAAGAGAAAACATTATTTCTAACGGCCAAGGTCTAGTTGCTGAGTATGGGGACCCCTCCCCCAAAACCAATGTCCCAGTTGGTTTCAGATGATTCTTGATCCATTTCAATGCACCCACAATGTCATTTGCCACATGTAGGGCATTTGTGGCATAAATGACATCAAACAACTGATCTGTTTCAGGTAAGTTGTGTAGATCAATAATTTGCGTATGCAATGGTAAATCAGGAGGAAGTTTCTTTTTGATGTCCTCTAGAAAATAAGGTTTTATGTCTGAAAAACAGAAAGTTTTTGCTTCTTTTAGGTATTGGCTTAATAGAAGTGTTGTGCCTCCAACACCACCGCCAATCTCAAGTACATCCGCACCCTTGATCAATGGGTGAACATATCCAGCAACCAATTCATTGAAAAAGTTCTGTGTACCATTGTTTCTGTTCCAATCTTCCCATAATTGCGAACCACCTTTCTTTATTATTTCACTCCCAGTTATATTTCCAGCAAGAAAATCCTTAAGATTTTCATCCAAAAGTCTAAGATATTCCAATGTTGGTCGGATTTCCTCAAGGTCGAACTGGGGTTCAGTTACTGGAACTGCTGGCAGGCTTTCCAAGATACGCTGGGCAGTATTGACCAAATATTGTGCTTCCAAAGCAAATTCTTGTGAAGGGGATATCCATCTCATCACTTTTTCTGCAAGTTGATGGCAGATAGGTTCAAGGTAATCATAATAAAGCGAAAGTTTTGTGACTGTTCTTTTACAGTTGATCAGATGTATTTTGCTTTCCTCCAGAATCTCATCAGGGAAGATGATATTTTAATATTGGGAAATGACTAGTCTATTGGTTTTTCAAGAGTTGAGCAAGGACATAATTCAAGATTCCGCCATATTTGTAATAATCAATTTCAATATCTGTATCAAGCCTTGTGATGACCATAAATTCCTTGGTTGTTCCATCAGATTTCTTGGCAACGACCTTTAGTTTCTTTTTGGCCTCCAAGCCGTCTTCAATACCCAGTATGTCAAATTCCTCCGTTCCGTCAAGTCCCAGTTCTCTCCATCCTTCGCCTTCTTCAAATTGGAGAGGAAGCACACCCATACCAATAAGGTTGCTTCTGTGGATACGTTCGATTGATTTGAAGAAAACAGCCTGTACCCCAAGCAATGCAGGACCCTTTGCGGCCCAGTCACGGGAAGAACCAACACCATATTGTTTTGCACCCAGCACCAAGGCTGGGACACCATCGGAAATATATTTTCGGGATGCCTCAAAAGTGGTCATCACCTCCCCTGTTGGAACATATTTTGTCCACCATCCCTCCTTTCCAGGAACAAGTTGGTTCTTGACACGGACATTAGCAAAGGTCCCCCTCATCATCACCTCATGGTTACCTCTTCTAGAGCCATAAGTGTTGAAATCTTTCTTTTCGACACCATGGGCAATCAGGTATTGTCCAGCAGGACTGTCTTCTGCAATTGCACCAGCTGGGGAAATGTGATCTGTAGAAATTTTGTCATCAAGAAGTTCAAGAACCCGAGCACCATAGATATTCTTTGGGTCTTCTGGATCAAGAGTGAAGTTTTCAAAGAATGGGGGATTTCTGATGTAAGTCGAATTGGGATCCCATTCAAACAAGGTACTCTTTGGTGCATTCAAGGCCTGCCATCGGAAATCACCTAGCATGATACGTGAATAATGCTTTGTGAACATTTCAGGTTTTATGCCTTCTTCAATGGCTTTCTTGATTTCCTGCTGGGTTGGCCAGATATCCTTCATGAAGATGTCTCTACCGTCTTTTGATTTTCCTATCGGTTCATTGAGCAGGTCGATATCGGTTCTTCCAGCAAGTGCATAGACGACTACCAGCATGGGAGAAGCCAAAAAGTTGCCACGAGTGAGAGGGGACACACGTCCAGCAAAGTTTCTGTTGCCACTAAGGACAGAAGTGACATAGAGGTCTTCTTTCTTGATTGCCTCCTCTAACTGAGGCAACAATGGACCACTGTTTCCGATACATGTCGTACAACCATATCCAACAGTATAGAAGCCAAGTTGATTCAAATACTTTTGTAGATCAAGTTGATTCATATATTCTGTTACGACAAGTGATCCTGGAGCAAAACTTGTCTTGACATATGGAGGTGTCTGCAAACCAAGCTCAACTGCTTTCTTGGCAACAAGTCCTGCCCCAACCATGACAGAGGGATTTGAGGTGTTTGTACAACTTGTAATCGCAGCAATGACAACACTTCCATCCCTTAAAGTTGCCTTTTTACCATCAATTTCAACCTCGACACTGCGTAGTTCTGCATTCTTGGAACGTTGTGCGACATGAGCCTCAAGGAATTCAAGAGCCCTCATTTTTGCCTCACCAATGGACACTCTTTCCTCTGGATTCAGGGGTCCAGAAATAGAGGGTTGGACAGTGGACATGTCAAGTTCCAAATGGTCAGAAAATACAGGATCGGGAGTGTCTTCAGTTCTGAAAATATGGCAAGCCTTTGCAAATTCCCTAACAAATTCAATATGTTTCTCATCACGTCCAGTTAGTTTTAGATATGTCAATGTTGTTTCATCAATTGGGAAATAGCCCATGGTGGCACCATATTCAGGAGCCATGTTGGAAATTGTTGCACGGTCAGGCAAGGAAAGGTTAGAAAGTCCAGGACCGTAAAACTCCACAAACTTACCAACGACCCCTTTCTTTCTGAGCATTTCAGTGACTGTCAACACTAGATCAGTGGCAGTTGCCCCTTCAGGAAGTTCACCAGTAAGTTTGAAACCTACAACTTCAGGCAATAACATATAGTATGGTTGACCAAGCATTACGGCTTCTGCTTCTATACCGCCAACACCCCAACCCATTACACCTAGACCATTGATCATGGTGGTATGGCTGTCAGTACCCACAACAGTATCAATTACAGCAACATTTTCCCCATTAATGGTTCTGACATCTCCTACTTTCGCAAGGTGTTCTAAATTCACTTGGTGTATAATTCCAGAGCCAGGGGGGACAACTTGAAAGTCCTTGAATGCTTTTTGAGCCCATTTGATAAGGGTGTATCTTTCCTTGTTCCTCCCATATTCCATTTCCATGTTTATGTTCAAGGCATTTGCAGACCCATATGAGTCAACTTGAATGGAATGGTCAATGACAAGATCAGTAGGAATCATAGGATTGATTTTTTCCGGATCACCACCATTTTCATTCATGGCTTCCCTCATGGCAGCTAAATCAACAATGAGAGGCACCCCAGTAAAGTCTTGCAACACAACTCTTGCAGGCATGTATGGGATTTCCAATTCACCAGTTCCTGTAGGCCAATTGGCAATGGAATTGATGTCTTCCAGTTTAACCAATTTCCCGTCATGATTTCTCAAAACGTTTTCAAGCAAAACACGAATTGAAAAGGGAAGTTTTGAGACATCCAACCCCTTTTTGATAAGTGGGTCAAGAGAGTACATATATACTTCTTTTGAACCCAATGACACTTTGACCTTACTGGAGGCAATGTCACTTTCTGTAATCGGTTCCATGTACAAGGCATACCCTAACTTTGTTATAATCTTTGGGAATGACACACTTGACAATCGATAATTTTTGATTGGGAGGTGACAATAACCTCAAATGTGCAAATGATTTTGAACAAATGAAATGGATGATAAGACAATCAAGAAGGCATTAATTGGGATTGCGGCATTGGGATTTTATATGTTCTCCTCATTTCTTTTTGAGGTATTGAACATTATAGAAAACGGAAGGAAAGTTGTGGATTGGATTGGTTTAGCAGTAGGCTTTTTCCTATTTTTCATCTTAATGTCCATTGACCATAAATCCAAAATTCTTCATGTTGTATTTTTGTTACTTTTGGCAATTGCAATAACTGGGGCTGTTGATATTCTTATAGGAACCAATTTCCCGACAATAGTGCCCATCCAATCCAAGGAGGAAATAGCAAGAGGAATACTCATATTGTTTGTATTTCTTATTGGAGGATTATTTGGGAAGTATTATGGAAAGAATGTGGTGGAAACCTAGCAAAAACCTAGTTCTAGTATTCCATTCCCTCAAGTTCAAGCATAAGTTCCCCGACTTTCATCAGAAGCCGGTACTCATCGTTGCTTAGATAATTGTCGTTAAGGGCTGTTTCAAGGGCACGCTCCCATATTTTTTGTTTAGTCAAGTTCAAGAAATGCCTGTCACCCTCATCAAATTTTCCTTCTTCATTTATTTTGGTCAGCAGAATGAAATATCTTTCCAACCCCTCCATAACGGATTCAATGACATGCATTTCTTCCTGAGTCAATTCATTGTCTTCTAGCGCAATATCCTTGAGATCAGACCATGCCTTTTGGAAAATATGTTCCACAAGAATATATTCGCCAATAACCAATTTTAACCCTTCAGATTAAAGCGAAAAATTCGATTGTGCAATTGCTTTTCACAAAAATAGTCCATTCAAGAATTTATCACACATTATATTAAAGTTTGATTGAATTTTAAATTTGTTTTTGAGGATATCATTTACCTTAAGGACAATAGTTTTCAAAGAGAAGGACTAAAGTAGACCATGTCAATCAAAGAAGAAGCAGAGTCTTTAAAGGATAAGCTTGTGCAATATAGAAGACATCTTCACATGCATCCGGAATTGGGGTTCCAAGAATACGAGACTTCAAAATTCATTCAGGAAAAATTAAAGGAACTAGGGCTTGAACCAAAAGTTTGGGCAAAAACAGGGGTTACAGCAGAGATCAAGGGGGAAAAAGGGGATGGCAAGACATTGCTGATTAGGGCAGATATGGATGCATTACCAGTCACAGAAGCAAATGATGTGCCGTATAAATCAAAGAACGAAGGAGTTTCCCATGCATGTGGACATGATGCACATGTTGCGTGCCTGCTTGGAGCCGCAGAATTATTAGTTAAGCATAAGTCTGATTTCAAAGGGAAAGTTCTTTTGGTGTTCCAACCAGCAGAAGAGGGGCCAGGGGGTGCAAAGCCGATGATAGAGGAAGGAGCGATTGGAGACCCCAATAATCCAGACATTGATGCGGCATTAGCATTGCACATTACTGCGTTGGCAGATGTGGGATTGATAGGGGTAACAGATGGATTGCTGACTGCATCAGCAGATGAATTCTATGCAACCATAAAGGGAAAGGGAGGGCATGGATCAGCACCCCATATGGCTATTGATCCAATCTATATTGCAGGGCAAGTAATTACTGGGATACAAGGTTTTATTACAAGAACTGTAGATCCAGTGGATCATGTTGTCTTCACATGGGGCAAGGTTGTAGGAGGAGAAAGGCAAAATGTCATCAGCGAAACCTGCCGATTGGAGGGAACTTTGAGAACACATAGAAGAGAAGTCAGAAAGAAACTAAAAGAAGATATCCCAGAGTTCATCAAGACAACTGCAAAAGCTTATGGAGGAGATGCAGAGGTAGAAGTCATAACTGGATATGATGTAGGAATCAATGACCCAGAAATCAACAAGTCAATAAGAAAGGCAATGGCACAAAACTATTCAGAAAAAGCGATCATAGAAAGAGAGCCAATAATGGGCGCAGAAGATTTCTTTGATTTCTCCCTTGAGGGGAAGATTCCAGTTTCCATGTTTTGGTTGTTTGCAGGAAACAAGGATAAGGGATTTGTTCATGGCAACCACAGCAATTATTTTGATTTTGATGAGAATGCCTTGCCCATTGGAACAACAATTCTAGTGGATGCGGCAATGGATTATTTGAACACTCATTAACTGAAGGTTTATTTTCAACAATAGGTTTAGAGATTACAGGGCATACATAATGCAGATAGACAAGCTGAAATTAACCACAATCAAGTATGTCACAGAAAGGAAGGACTTAGTTATTGATGCTATTCTGAACATTTTGCCAGAAAACATGAAAAAGAGTATTTCCCCCAAAAGCTTCAAACGGACATCTCTTATTGGTCAATATGGAGACCCCATGCTTTTTTTGGAGTTATCTATTTCAAAGAACCCAGAGCAGGCAGTGAAACATATTTTTTCCAAGTTAACAGAAACAGAGAAAAAACGGTTAATTGAGGAATTTGACACCCGAATGGATGATGAAACAACAACTTTCTATTTCAGGTTGGATAAGTTTGCTCCATTACAGGATGAATTATATCTTAATGATGGATCGGACGTCATTAAAGCAGAGATAAAATTCCGGATTTATGGCAAATATAATGCAGAAGCCGTCAAACAATATCTCAAAGATCTCATGGAGATAGAGTAATGAAAGAGTTCATTCCTTTAATCAACTTTTCTCGAATTGATTTGGCAAGACAAATTGGCATTACGCATTTTGTTATTGAAGAGGAGGGAATAAGCATCCAAGACAATATATTCAATAGGAAGACAATTGTTGAGAAAAAAGACAATTGGAAAAGCTCAAATCTTAATTCTAAAGTTCAAGGAATCCGTAGAAAATATGATTGGATTAGTGTGAAGGCAAAAAGCGCCAAAATGATTAATGTCTGCACAGCTAGCAGATATATTGATGCAATCCATGTTGATGCATCCTCCCCACTGAAAATTGTTCACCAAAAATATTTGAAATTGATCAGAGACTATGGAAAATGTATTGAAGTTGAAGTTTCTCCTCTTTTTGAAATTGATAAAAATCCAAAGGAAATCAATCGTATCATAAAAATATTCAATTTATTGTCGCAGAAAAATTGTCCCGTCATTTTGGTTTCCTATGAAAAGGTCAGACGTTACAAAAACATGCAGACAATTGCAGAGGCAATGGGATTAAAAGTGAATCAAACAGATATTGAACCATTTGTTGACAGACTTGAAAAAAACCGAATGAAAAGGCAGGGCAAATTAATTGGAGATGATATAGAGGTGATAGAAACTGACGATTAAACATCTCAAGAAACGGTATCTCTACGTCACATTTTATGGAGAAAAAACAAGTGCAAAGACATTTGACAAAGAGGTGAGAAAATATTTGCGATACTATTTTGGAGAATTGGTGACCGTAAATTCTACATTTCAGATAATTGAAATGCAAGAGCAAAACGCTATCGTAAGAACCAACCATAAATACCAAGCTTTTGTAGAAGCGGCAATCACGCTTTGTGGATCCAATAATTTTATCGCGGATATCAAGAGGAAATCTGGAACAATCAAAAGTTTGAAACGCAAAATGAATTTAACATAAACCTAGAAATTGAAACAAGAAAATTTGAAACAATGCTTTAAGAATTTTATTTAAGTCTTCGACCGTTTGCTCGCAAGCTTGGACGTGCCTTTTCAACACCATATCCTTTTCGGAACAATCCTCTTGATCTCTTGCCTGCTGCGGTAAGTCCACGGAACGTACGACCCTTGTGCACTTTTCGGTTGATCCAATTGATGCGTTTGTCCTTGACAATGGCAGGGTGCACAGGATCCACTAAAATAATCTCAAACCATTTGGATCGACCATCTTGTCCCACCCAGTAAGAACCAAGAACTTCCAAGTTTGGGTATTTTCTTTGGGTTCTCGTTTCGGCGATCCATCGAAGGTTTCGACCGCTGGTCTTATCAATGGCAAGGTTAACACCCCTGCTCCTGCCCCGGTTTGGTCTGGACATACGGCGGGAACCCCTTCGGACTTTAGTCCTGACAATGATGAAACCAGGTTTTGCCTTATAGCCCAATGCCCTTGCCCGGTCAATGCGCAAAGGTCGATCAACGCGGACAATTGTATTTTGCCGTCTCCATTCAATCAGTCTAGGTTTTTGGATTTCCTTGAATTCAGGGGAATTTCTTTTCCTCCAGAACATTCTGACATTCTTGTACAGATTAGTCATAATTATCACATCCCTGTGTCACTTTACGATCATTCACAGCAAGTTGAAAGTGATTTGATAGCATTAAAAACTAACGTTAGATTTCAGGTCAATAAGCATTTGCGCGGTATTCTGGTATACCATATTTTTTGATTTTTGTCAGGTCTATCTCAAAAGCAGAAATTGGCACCTTTATGTCATGGTTTTCCAATATTTCAACCTTGATTTCGCCAATATGCCCAACCTGCTTTCCTTCAACTATGATTTCAGCACTACGACCATCAATGAAGTAATTGTTTTCAGTTTCATTCAATGAATAGTCAATGCCAGTTAACCTAAACAATGCGTCAAGTATTCTATGGCTGGTTTCAAAGGTTTCATCAGAACCTGCCAAGACTACCGCAGCTTTTGTCAACGTAATTACGTCTGTTCCCTCACGAACTGCCACTTCCCCTGTTTCGAAAATATGGTGGGGAAATTGCACTTCAGAATTTCGTCCAACAAATCTGATCAAACCAGGCAATAAGTCAGGTCTTAGGTACTCATAAGTTGAGGTAACCGGATTTATCAAGTGTATGGCATGTTCCTCTAAAAACTTGGAGTCTCTCAGAACATTGTTGCTGATGGTCTTGGAATCTGTAAGATTGTAATTTATTACTTCTTGAAGACCGCATCCCACAAGAATTTCACGTATCATATTCTCCTTTTGGGTGGAAATGTCCAATCCACCAACTGTGAAAAGATTGGCAGTTGAAGGGCCTATTTTGTTGTAATCTGCGGCAATTGCAATCTCTTCTGAAAGGTCCACCCAATGCATAATATCCTGCCTCCATGGCCCATACTGTACCATCATTATTCCTTTTTGCTTTCCAGGCAATACATCATGCCTTCTTTTCCTTAATAAGGACATCATGCGTTTCTCTGTAAATTTAGTTCCAAGGTATTTATTGACTTCTTTAACAGGCACCTCCAATGAATGGGGTTCTTGAGGTGGATAAATAACATCTCCAAGACCATAGGCATTTGGATAATGGACAAGAACTGTTTCAACAGTAGCACCCCTATCTTGCATGTTCTGCGCCAAAAGGGAAATGACGACATCAACGGCCTCCTTGTTTGTACCAGTCACTTCTATAAGGACATCTGTTGTTTCTTCAGTAACACGCCCCACATCATTGGAATTGATGATTGGAGGCATAGAAAGAACCTTGCCGTTTGCGTCAAGCAAAATGGGAACTTTTTCGAAGGAGGCCAATATGTGTCCGTATTCTTGACCTTTAGGATGAACCTTCATAATTTCAGATATTGGCATTTCCTCTTCGAAACCGAGAGGAACAAATTTGAAGGATCGAGGAACCAAATCGTATTTGATAGGGCTTTGTATCATATGAAGATTGTAGATTCCAATTGATGTCCTTTTCCTTTTTCGTCCAAATGAAAAATCCACTTTGTCCTGAACCTGTATCAATTGTTTGATAAGAAAATTATTTAATTTGAGGTTCCTTGCCACAACCGCCGCTATGTAAGGGCGTATTTCCTTTAATTCAGGATTAACGGTAATTTCATAGCCAGATGCAGGAAATTTGATATTTGGCAATCCCTGCATGTCAATGAGTCCTCTAACTTCTCTTGCCAAACCTTCTGCAGACCATAAGTCTGGACGGCTAGCTGTCTTGATATCGATTGAAATTTTAGTATGTCCATTCTCATCAGGTCCTTCTGGTTCAGAATCAACTTCTGCCTTTGCAAAAGAAACCCATTTGTCCAATTCTTCAGGGGTTAGAGGTTTGTCTAGTCCAAGAAGTCTGGAAAAGTCCTCTATTGATATGTCTATTGTAACCATTATTCATCCACCTCGATTCCAGAGCTTATTTCTACTTCCCTAAGCCAATTAAGGTCTTGGGAAAAGAGTTCACGAATATCGTCGATTTTATTTTTAACCATGAACAGCCTGTCAACACCCAAACCCCAAGCAATGACGGGATAGTCGATGCCATATGGTCTGACAACTTCTGGTCTAAAAATACCAGCACCACCAAATTCAATTCGACCCAGAGTTGGATGTCTCGCGCTTAATTCGACAGAGGGAGAAGTAAATGGGTAATAATCAGGTCGGAAATTTACCTCTGTTGCACCCGCAATATCCTCTGCAAATATTTTCAGTATCCCAAGCAAGTCCCTGAATGTAATTGACGGATCGCAGACAATTCCCTCAACTTGATAAAATTCAACTCCATGTGTAGCATCAATATCATCAGGTCTGAAACATTTGGCAATGGAAAAGTATTTTTCAGGAGGATTTACTTTTCTCAATGTTCGGGCCGAGATCGCGGTTCCTTGAGGTCTCAAAAGGAGTCGAGCCGCCTTTCTGGGATCCCATCGATATTTGTATCCACGAGAACCAGTAATCCATCCATCCTGATGCGTTTGCTTGACATTCTCGACAAATATCTCATCGGGAAGGATTCCGTGAGTTGGATTTTCAATCAGGAAAATGTCAGAATCTTCCCTGGCAGGATGATCTTGTGGAGCAAACAATGAATCAAAGTTCCAGAACTCTTGTTCAATCAACGGTCCCTTCATTTCTTTGAAACCTAGTGCAATTAATTTTTCCCTAAGATGGTCATGAAAATGTCTGTAAGGATGATATTTTCCAGGATAAATTATCCGAGGCTTGCTTTTGATATTGTATGGCTTGAAATTGACATTTCTCCATTTCCCAGATATTATCAAGTCAGGGGTGAGGTTACTGACTTCTTCTACAATCTTGATTTGTTTGCCATGTTTTAATGGAGAGATGAAAATCTCATGTCGAACAGACTTCTCGACCAGTCCACGTTTCAGCAGAACCTCTGCAATTTCAACAGGGATAGGCTCATGTTGGTTGATTTTTTCTAGGGCCTCTTGAAGTTCATCTGAGACTGTCTTGTTTCGATCCAATAATTCTATTGACCCTTTGTCAATTTTGATCATTCCCTCTTTTTTAAGGACACCAATACCTGCCGACACATCGCTTTTGTCAACCTTCAAGGTATTCTGCACATCCTTGATGTGTAGAGAGCCATGTTCAAAAAGATACTTCATCAGTCTTCTCTCAATCAATTCGTTCTTTAGGGAAGCTTTTCCTCTTGAAGTGAGTTTATACTCCTCAATCTCTTTTGTTTCCTTGTTGATTAAACCATATTTGTGGAGAAGTTCAACAAGTGAACTCACTTTTCCAATATCAAAACCAGTTTGGTTGGAAAGTTCATCAATACCCACCACCTGTCTGGATTTTTCAATTTTCTCTAGAACCAGACCTGCATCTGGCGTCAATCTAATCTCATTTGGCATATTGTTCAACTCCTTTGCAAATAATATCTTTGCTCAATTCCTTTGTTTTTCCATTAATGTTGTTGAAAACTATAATGTAAATTCCAAGGCACCTAACCTCTACAAGCAGATTGGAATGTAGACATTATTAAACCTTAGCTAATTGACGGATGTTCATACCTTAAGGTGCTCAACAAAATAGTCAATCATTCTATTGAAAGCAGTCTCTATATTCTCCCCAGTTTTTGCACTGGTAAGATAAAAAGAGACTGGTCCTTGTGTTTTAAGCTCGATATCCCTTATTTTTTGTGCAATTTCATCTTCACTAACAGCAGGTTTCCTTTCTCCACTTTGGACAAGGTCTATCTTGTTCCCAAGAAGAATTATTGGTACCACCATGGTTTCGGGACTATAATCTATCTCATTAAGGAACTCGTCGATAAACATATCTATATCATCAAAGGAATATCGTTCTGTTATATCAAATACAATAAACGCGGCGTTTGAGGCAGTATAGTAGAGTTTTCTGATATGGTCGAACTGCTCTTGACCTGCAATGTCCCAGATCTGAAGAACAAATTCACCTTTAGGGTGCGTAATGCGCTTGACCGCAAAATCAGCACCAATCGTTAACGAGTAGTTCTCTTTGAATTGTTCTCCAAAATAATTACGGCGAATGCTTGTCTTTCCGACTCTTTTGCTACCGATTAGTATGACTTTGAATTGGCTAGGGATACTCAACGCCTTAGTGTTATTTTAATCACAAAAAAACCTTTTTCGAGTAATATGTCAAAATGTGAAATAATAGGTAAATAACTATTAATTATAAATTATCTAAAGGAATCTGTCAATCATTTCATATGTTTTTCCTAAGAAATGAATCTACCCATCCACTTGGTAGGTTCCGAGTAATTCTATGTGACAGATTGTTTCGGGTGATCAGATATCTATGTTTGGGATTTTTTTTGGTAAGTCCATCATAAATCTTTTCTGCAATTTTGATTGGTTCAAGACCCTTCTTTTTGGCTCTTTTCACTAAAATTCTTTCCATTTTCCTGGCACGAACACCAAAATCAGATTGTTCAATCTTGTCAATGTCTACATACCTTTTATCCCAGATTGGGGTTTTGACATCTCCAGGTTCTATAATAACAACCTTAATTCCAATTGGATCCAGTTCCCTCCGTAAACTGTCAGAATAGGCTTCCAATGCAAATTTCGATGCACTGTATGCACCAAGAAACGGAGGGGCAATATGACCTGCAACAGAGCTGACATTTACAATACGACCTTTGCTTTCTTTTAATAAGGGATAAAATGTCCGAGTCACTTCATGTAAGCCAAATAAGTTCACATCAAATTGAAATTTCAGATCATCATAGGTCAAATCCAATAATGGACCAGAAACTGCCACCCCTGCATTGTTGACCAATCCGAACAATCCTGTTTGTGAGATTTGGTTGAATGCACTTTCGATGTCAGATGAGGATGTGACATCAAGCTTGACAGCCACAACATTTTCAAGAGAGTTTAAATTATCAATATCTTCTTTTTTTCTTGCTCCTGCATAAACGGAAAACCCTTTGGAAGCAAGAAATCTCGTTGTTTCCAGACCGATACCTGTTGATGCACCAGTAACCAAAACGTATTTCATCAGGCATCCATTTATTGAAAGTTCATAATGTTTCTTGTGTGCGGTTAGCCAAATGGATTTAAAGCCAATTGGAGCGTTGCCTTCCCCGATTAGTTGCTCATCGAATCATAAGATTCTCCATGCTCCAATTGGCAATATCACAATCTTTTGGCACTATTTAGGTATTTCTTTTTTTACAGGGAAAATAAGGGACAGTTAAAGAATTTACATTCTAATCAAAATCATGGAAATCAAGCCCACTTCTGAAAATTCAGAGATTGCAAAAATAATTGCATATTGTATCCAAAACACATTCAAAAACCAGCTTTTGTTGGGAGATCTTCATTCACCCATGAACAAAATTTCCAAAGCATATAAAATTGAAAAGGAGGGGGAAATAGTCGGAGGGTTTACAATATATGAAGGAATTGACTTGCCAGTTGTCGTTTTTCCTTTTGGTCAAACAGAGCTGTGGCAACCCATTCAAAAGTATGTGGATAAAATGAATATTGAATCAGTTCAAATTGTATTTCCCATTGGAACAGGAAATCAGATTGAACCACCTCCTTTTTTAGGTTGGAATACCTATACGTGGGAATGGCAACAAACAGACCTAGCGATGCGACTGACTAAAAAAGAAATAGAAGTCAGAAGTATTGAAAATTTGCCACAAATCATTGCTGCAAATGGCGACATGGCAGATAAGATCATAGAATTCCTTAAGTCACAAAAAATGGGACAATGGTTCCATCCTTTACAGCTTGAATCTGAACTTTCGGTAGTTGCAATTGAAAATGACAGGATTGTGGGATATGCAGGAACACATTTCGAGACCCCGTACACAGTACAGATAGGAAACGTGGCAGTTCATCAAGATTTTAGGGGAAGAGGTTTGGGGAGAGCCATCGTCACGGCGGTTGTTTTGGGAATTCTGAGGACAAGAAGAGTTCCAACATTATTTGTCAATGAACAAAACCAAGATGCAATTAAATTTTATGAAAAATTAGGATTTGAGGTATACGACAAATTCAATTTTTATTTGGGAAGAAGACAGCAAACAATTAAATAACCTAAAGTTTGGGAAAATTTGCCATTGGCATGTGAAAATAGGTGAAAAGAGAAAGCAGCATAATTATAGGGAATATAGGTATCCTAAAAAAAGAGAAAAATTAATCATAAATTTAATTATACTAAAA
>WAKA01000108.1 GCA_015523565.1 Candidatus Heimdallarchaeota archaeon
CTAATATGTTTGTATTTGTACTAATAACTATACTGTGGTGAACTAAAATGGATATGCCGCGACTCACTAATTATCAAGAATGCAGTATTTGGAATGCTTTGGAAATTATCCGACCAAAATGGGCAATCCAAATCATCATGGAACTTATTGTGGCTCCCGACGGGTCTTTGGCTTTCTCTGATTTTGAAAAGCTTATCCCTGACATAAATCCCCGTATGCTCTCAAAACGTCTGAAATCATTGTATGATCACAAAATCATCGAAAAATTTATTGAGGATCCTTCTAAACCGAAAAAAATCAGGTACCGTTTAACAAAAGCAGGAAAATCCTTTGTGAATGTGATTCTTGCCCTGCGAACTTGGTCAGTTGAGAACATTTCTGAAAATGAGGAATGCAAAAACGATATGTGTCGCCATATTCTGTTCATCAAGCAAAATTTCAAAGACATGATTAAGTTAGCATGATTGGTGGCGTTTCGTTTCATAGCTGTCTGCAATCATGGGCTTTCTGATTTAGTTGCAAATGAACTGAAAAGGAAATTCAGTATAAATGCCCAAATCGAGAGTCTTTCAAAAGTTTCTTTTCAGGCATCCATTCAACAGGTACAGGAAATATTGCTTTTTGCCCAAGGAATCTATCGCGTCTGTCTACTGTTATCAAAATCTTCCCTCACAGGCAATGATCCTAAACTGGAAATCCAGCAATGGATTGAGTCCCTTCCAATTCATGAATATCTTGCAATTGGTCAAAGTTTTGCCGTTCGAGCGCATAGGTCTGGTTCACATGAATTCAATAGCATGGATCTTGCGGCTTGGGTTGGCGAATCTATTATCAATGCAATGCAAAGCCAAAAAAATCACCGACCGATTGTAAATCTGACATCTCCTGACATTCTTTTCAGGGTTTATATTATAGATAATTCTCTATGGTTTTGCCTTGATGCTGTCGGTTTGGATGCCATTGAACGAAACTATCGTGTATATGACCATCCTGCTGGACTTCGGTCACAGCTTGCTTTTTTGGGTGTTTTACTGTCAAACTGGACGACTGGTTTTCTTTTTGATCCAACCACTGGAACGGGCACCATCCCTATTGAAGCTTGCCTATTCAAGTCACATGCACCAGTTTCCTCACACCTTCAAAACAAGTTTCTTTTTAATAATTGGTCTTTTGTTGAATTGGATGATTGGTTCTTATATCCTCCCAAGGATAGCCCACAATCCTGTCTTGCATTTGGCTATGACAAAACTTCCCGTTTTGTCACATATGCAAATGTGCATTCTGAAACAGCTGGGACTTCTTCATGCACCAATTTCGATCAAAACAATTTCTTGAAATCACCAACAATTCCAGATGGAACCGAATGCATCGTATATAATCCTCCTTTTGGTGTTAGAATGGGAAAAATCCAATACATTCAACGGCTTTACAATTCCGTTTATCATTCTTCCCAAGATTTTGGCGTGCCAGTCATTGTGCAGTTTGCCACAAAGAAGAAGCTTACACAATCAGTTGCAGAAAGCAATGGCTATTCTCTTTCATCTCTTTATAAATTCAACTATGGTGGCATCACAGTTCACTTGATGAAGTTTATCCTATGAGATTCAGATTTTATAAGTCCAAGCTTCTTCCAGTGGATCAGTTCAGACAATCTTATGATCCTTCATATTTGATTGAGCTTTTACAGCCATATTCTGATCACCCAACATCCCCGAACAAAAGTATATGAAAACGTTAGAATTTAATGAAATTGTTTTAATTTATAGAATTATTCTTGTGTCCTCTTATTTTTATGTTTTTCATCAATTATAATGGGAAAAATATAAATTCATTGATTGAAAAAATAAGGTACATAATGAATGATCTCGATTTAATGCAAACACTTTTTATTTGTGAGGCTTGTGGTAAAAAAAAGGATGTGGGGTTTCCAAAAGAGAAACATCAGAAACTTATTGCCCAATCTGCAAATGGGCTTGTTCGATATACCATTATTCATAAATGCAATGACGGATTTCCTGCAATTACAAATCTTTATGTTGACCATAACGGTGATGTCAGATCAAGAACAATGGAAAAGTTCCCTCCCATGGTAAAGAAGAAAAAATCCGCCTTTATGGTGCCCTCCCCAACCATCAATCGCAATTACGATCTTGAAGACCTAAAACAAATATTTATCCATAACCAATCTTTGGACAAAAAATTATTGAAATTACGGGTTCGAAATGAATTTATCGGTGTTGATCTTTTTGTAAACCTTTCTGAAAATAATGACCTAAATCCCTTATGCAGCATTCAGTCCGATTTCGGATTTACAACCATTGAATATTTTGATACAGATGTTCCGTTTACCCCAAATCTTGAAAAATGGTTTTCCATGATTGTAAATCTTTTTGATATGTTGCCACCCGCCACTTTGGGGAATCTTTGGGAGATTCTGAATTATCTTGTTGATGGAAAAGGTGACCCCCCCTCTGATTTTGATGAACGGCTTATGAAACGAATTTTAACATCACACGAGATCATTGTAAAACTAAAGGATGTGGATCCTACATCCCTTCAAAACAAACTGTCTTTAATTAAGGAGAACCTTGATTCCGCAAATTCCGAGCTCTTGGATCAAATGGAAAAAATCATTGAAGAAAATTCGTCCAACACTCTTACGCTTCGAGATATAATTCGTCTCTCTGATGAGGAAGATACCTTAAAAATTATTTATTTGTTCCTTCTCCTTGAAACAAAAGATATCATTAGCTATGAGACACCTGAAATTGCCGCATAGGGTTCTTTACCAAAGTTTAAGTTCCTCAAGATTGGGATATGAGTAATGGCAATTGTCCCTCAAATAAGTCCAAAAGAAGCAAAAAAATTATTGGATGATGGTAAAATCATTATTATTGATGTTCGTGAACCCCATGAGATTGAATTTTCCAATATCCCTGGAACGATCCCCATCCCCTTAAGCCAGTTCAATGCAAAAATTGATGAGGTTCTTGCATATCGAGATCATACTGTCGCCATTTTGTGTAGGAGTGGTGCCAGATCTGCTCGAGTCACTCATTTCTTAAAGAATCAAGGGTTTAGCCAAGTCTATAACATAAAGGGTGGCATTCTCCAATGGTCTGATGAAGTCGATCCTTCTGTCAAAAAATATTATTCCCAAGGCACTCGATTAATCGAAATTCAGTAAAAGTGCTTCTCATCACTTCTTTTTTTAGTACCGAACTCCCATAAATTATGACACCCATAAAAAATCATGGCAATCCTTGGTTTAATTGTCGGAGGTTTTGTCGGTACAGTGGTCATGACAATGATGATCCTGTACGGATATATGATGAGCCTCATGCCTAAAGACTGGAATATGATCGTTGATGGCATGGGCAAGAAAATGAATGAGATGATGGGTGTAGCGCCAAGCATGGCTTGGTTTGTTCACTTTATGATTGGCACAATCATTCATCCTGTAGTATATCAATACTTATGGGTTGATACACTTCACATTGGTTTGGGGGTGTACATCAATGAAATCGTGTATGCAATTATTTTTGCGATCATGATGGTTATGATGCTTGGATTCCTTGGTGCTCCAAACGGATGGCGTGTCAAAATGTCAATTGGTATTATTATGGCACACATTGTCTATGCTGTGGTGCTTGCATTTATTGCTTCACTTTCAGTTTTTAGTTAAATTCAGTTCAACTACTTTAAATTATTCCCACACTTATCACACATATGACTGAACTTAAGGAATATGTGACAGATGTTGTAATTTGTGGAGGCGGTCCAGGTGGGGTATCATGCGCATTTACTCTTGGTAAAAAGGGAATTCCTGTAATCTTGGTTGATAAGAAAAAAAAGGAGAAAATTGGTGACAAAGTGTGTGGTGATGCATTAAATCCAATTTTAAGTGACCGTTTCCATAGCTTGATCGGATTGCCCAAACCTGATCCGGAAAAGAAAGAACTTATGGAATTTGCAGATGTAATAGAATTGAGGGGGCAACATCCCAAAGCTGTCATAAAATTAGGTGACGGATCTGCAACTGTCGATAGGCTGCGCTATGGTCAGCATCTACTGAATGCGGCAGAGGAATTTGACAGCGTCAAGATCATTCCAGAGGCAAGAGTGCAAAAAGTGATTGTAAATGATGGGTTCGTACAGGGTGTTGAATGTTTGACTCCTGAAGGAACAATCCGCATAACGGCAAAAATTACGGTTGATGCCACTGGCTCCTCTGGAATTGTCCGTAGGAGACTTCCAAAGGAAATGTGTCAAAAGTTTCCACAAACCATCCCCAGAGAGCAGATGCTGGTTGCATACCGTGAAATAATTCGAACAAAAACCCCACACCAATTCCAACGGGGATTATACCTGACATATGAGCCTGAACTTGAAGAGGTGATGCCTGGCTATTATTGGTTTTTCAGCAGAGGTGAAAATGAACTTAACATTGGGTTGGGATATCTTATGGAAGAGCGGAACCGTGGAAAGAATATCCGTGAGATCAATGAATCAGTCAGGAAAAGGTACTTCCCCGATGCAGAGATACTTGCAAGTCAAGGCGACCAAATTCCCGCAAGACTTCCCCTTCCTAGCCTAGTGCATAATGGCTTCGTGGCTGTGGGTGATGCAGGTGCCCTTGCCAATCCTTTGAACGGGGAGGGTCATGGACCGGCACTGAACAGTGGGATACATGCTGGTCTCTTTATTGCAGATGCACTTTCCAAGGGTGACTGGAGTGAAAAATCCCTTTGGAAATACAGCAAGTGGGCATGGAATCATTACGGTGTGGAATTTGCAATGGGTATTGCCTTAATCAAGTTCATGGAAAAGTACGGATACCAAAACTTTGAATGGCTTGTGATACAGGACATCATAAAGGAAGATGACATTCTGCTTCAGTTGAGGGATCCTGAAGCGAAACACAAGGGACTCCTAAAAAGGGCTTTCAAACTCATGAAAAGACCGAAACTGTTGTTTGGTGTCCGAAAAATGCTGAATCACGCCGATGAGATCAAAAAACATGCAAAAGCATATCCCGATAATCCTGACGACTTTGGTCAGTGGTATGAAAAACTGAAGAAAATTGAACAAAAGAAGTTTTAGAGACACATCCAAACAACAAGAAATTAATTGTGACCCACTTTTCATGATTTGTGAAAATTGGTCTGATCATTCCCTCCTCATTTTTCAAATCAGGAATGTGTTGGGTCAATTTGAAAAACATTGTCAGTTCTGGATGGTTGCATTTCTCAAAGAATCGAGTTTGGTTGATCCAGCCTCCATTGTATATTATGGAAACACTTGAAATGCTTCCTGAGGATGTGGGAGGGTATCTTGATGAAACAATGAGGGATATTCTTTCCATTCTTGGCTTGGAACTTGATCCTTCTTCTTATTCTTCTTTTTTTTCTGCAACAATAATGGAGTTGGAACGCCTCATTATTGGTGCCAGACTAACCAAAGAAAAATTTGCCATGATCCGATCAAAAATATTGGACAATCTTCATGTGCTTACAGTAACTCTCCTGAAACTTTTCTTACGTTCAATTCATTCCCCTGACAATGACCTTATCCTTTCCGACAAGCAATTCCATGAACAAATCGATTGGGATACATTGATTGATACTGATCCGCAAAGGGAATGGATATTGTTCGACGCACCCCTTTTCTCGGAGCTTGTTTTTCCTTTATCGAAAGAAGGCGCATTACTGTCATATTCTGAAGGGCTTGATCTACTCTCCCTTGTTTCTCCTCAATTCATCCCTTTGGTTCTTTCTGCAAAAGAAAGACAAACCCCCCTGAATTTTAGGAATCCTCTCTCTCCTGAATTTGTTGGCATCAAGATCAATGGTCTTGCCCTTGCTGACGGGCTAAAGTTAAAGGTTTACAAAAAGGAAGTTTATATGCAGACGATTTTCCATGAAATGGGCAGACGTGTTGACATTGATAAAATCAAGGATATCACTGGCTCTTCACTTATCCATCTGTCCCAGACTTTTGATCAAACCATTTTATTGACAAAGGTTGCAATCAAATCCCCTATAGTGCATGATTCACGGAAATGCGAATTAACGGCTTATTTTGGTGACTCATTGGCTTTTCCATCAACAAAATACACTGCATTTCCTTTGGGACATGGTTTCCTTGTTTTGGGTAATGACCCAATTCGTTGCCCCAACAGTAAACTTACCGCTCGGATAGATGAAATACTAAGGCGAACCAATGGGGGATACCTACATTTTTCCCTTGAAACACATGGCGTCAGCCTAAAATTACCTTATGTCATCCAAAAGAGTTATTTTTTGTTGTCTCCTCCATTGATCCATTTTCGGACTGTAATGTTAGCTTTGAATTCACCCGTTAAGCTTACAGTTTTCCATGGTAAGACTATGATAACATTGTCTGGATCATTATCACTTAGGGATTCAGATACTGGTCAACAATGGCAAACTTATTTTGGATTTGATGATGATGCAATTGAAACATATTCTATTGAAATGGGAATGACAGACCCCTTGAAATATTATTGGAAACGAATGATCTTGGAATTCAAGCATGATGCCGTGGAGGTGCTGACGCCATGAAAGCAATACACGGTTTCCTTGAAATGAACCAAGAGATGATCCCATTTTCAGGGACAATAACGGGAAATGAAATTCTTGTTTCCAATATGTCCACCCTACTTTCCAACTCCATCACAGTCACTGTGCATCTCTATGATGCTGAAAAGAACACCATTCCCCAAATCGATTTTGCGTATCTTGGCGTTTTCCGATGTCAATGGGATGGATCAAAACTGTTAATTCTTGATGGTTCTGTATCTTCAGTCAATCCTGTGGTTCATATCCAAAAACATGCATCAGATGCAAAAGAATATGCAGAGCATTTCAATCGAAAACTATATGGTGAACTTTCCAGCTTTCATGCATTTCTCGTTCTGAATGGAGGAAGAATACCAATCATTGAGCCTGTCTTTGTAAAACAAGTCAATGGTTCATTTGTCATTAAGCAAACCATTCCTGATCGAGTGATTGAGCATCTAAAATATAATTCAACACTGAAACTTTACGTTCCTTCATTTCAAACTATTGAAAATTTAGAGATTACCTGTATTGTCTCTTCAATTCCACCCCACCCATTTTCATTGGTCCCCCTCAAAATTAGTCATGGACGTCACACGGAAATGGAAACTATGCATTTCACCTCTCCCCGTTCAGCAATTCTGAAAAATGAAATCTTGCAGTTCCCAAAAAGGATTAGGTTTTGGCTAAAGGTCACTCGAATAGACTTGGTATTGGTTGGATTGCTCCCTGTACTTGCTACACTGGCATACCTGAAACGCTTTCAATCCTCAATTTCCTTTGCTTTATTGGGATTGGTTTTCTGTTTTCTTGTTTCCTTTAATCTGTTCAATGACTATTATGATTCCTTTAGCGACGAATATAATCCATTTGGAGGTACATTGCATGGTGGGTCTGGTGCAATACAAAATGATTTGGTTATCCGCGGTCAAATATTTGTCTTGGCCTTCTTTTTTGCCACTGTTGGAACCATTTTTGCACTTCTTCTTCTTTATGTCAATTGGAATCCAATTCTGCTATTGTTAGGTCTGGTTGTTGTATTTCTTGGCTTTTCCTTTAGTGCACCCCCCTTCAAGCTTTCTTCACGTGGATTTGGAGAAATCATAACTGGCTTGGAATTTGGAGTCTTACCAATAATTGGTACCTATCTCTTTCTCACTGGAAATCTTGCTATTCCCTCAATTTTAATAATGATCGGCTTCTATTTCTTTCTTCAATTTTTTGAGATCAACTTCACAAACAATCTGTTTGATATTCTTCCAGATACTCGGGCTGGGAAAAAAACCCTCCCCATTCTTCTTGGACAAGAAAATTCAGTTAAAACCCTGAAAGGCATCATGATCGCGAGAACCATTCTTGTATCTTTCATTATTGTCTCCTTGATTGATTTGTTTATTACCTACCTTCTTGTCTTTCTTGGCTCAATCATTGTTCTGAAACAAGTTGACAAGCTTAGCTATCCCGTTAACCAAAAAGAAAGTAAAACGATTATCGGCAACAATCTAGTTGGCATGGCTTTCTACGCCTTGATCCTGCTTGGATCCCTTGTTTTCCACTGAATTTTCATCGACCATTCCTGCTTCCTTCAAGGCATTCTCATAGGCCTGTTCATAAGTGAACCTTACTGGCTCCTTTGTTGTCATCATTGTATAGCCTACCCATGCCAAGACCAATGAAATCAGCAATGTAATGAAATAACTTGGGAAAACAAGTCCCCAATACTGGATGTCTGGGTATCCTGTAGAATTCTTGTTCAAAAATGGGGTGACAATGAGCACATATGTCTCAAAGACTGTTACAAAAATGCCAAAAAGGAACAGGATAAAACCCTTTAAGGTTCTCATACGTTCTTACTTTACTCTTTACTTAAATAGTTTATTCCCATTTGACATTTGAAGCTTGATTTACAAATTTCAGTTTTTTTTCAAATAGTAATGGATAAATTTGAAAAACCACCTAGTAGATTCAGTGAGTCAGTTATTGCATGAAATTATTGAAGAAAAATATACCTCTTTCGAATTTTTGGGAGGGACATGCACAATCCGGCATTTGCAGGTTCGGGATGCTGAGGGCGCTCCTCCTGTTGTATTCATCCCTGGGATCGGTGGTTTTGCGGAATCATTCTTTTACAATTTGAAAGATTTAGCAAATCATGGCTTTTATCCGATTGCAGTAGACAATGTCGGTTTTGGTGGGAGCCATATAACTGAAGACATAGAGTTCTTTCCAGAACTTTTTCCAAAGGCTCTCTCAATTTGGTTTGAAAAGGCTGGATTGGAAAATGCCTTTTTAATTGGGAACTCATTTGGAGGAGGGGTGGCTCTTGGGCTATGGCAATATGTCAAAGACAAAGTAAGGGGTGTTGGTTTAATTTCATCTGCTGGATTTGGCAAAGAAGTCTGGTTTGCCTATAAAATTGCCTCCCTTCCAGTTGTCAACTTTTTGTCGGTTCGGCTTGCAATCAACAAACGCATCAATGCCACAAATATTACCAGAGGATGGAAGTCCATTGTTCATGACTTCAAAAAAATCCCTGACTTTATTATTGAATATGATGTTCGGTACAAAAACAATTTGGAAACTAGAAGAGCCTATGAATATATTCTCAAAAACTTCCTGACAATAAAGGGGCAAAATGAGCTTGCGATGAATGAAATCCAACAAATTGCAAAAGAGCTGAAGCAACACAATGTTCCTGTTCTGGTTGTTTGGGGAAAAGATGACAAAATCCTCCCTGTTTCCCATGCCACAATCGCTGCAGAACTGACTGGCGGAAAAATCCACATTTTGGAGAAATGTGGTCATCTTCCATATCTCGAAAAATGGAAAGAGGTAAACGATATTCTGGTTGATTTTATAATCCATCATAAGAATGGTTGAGTCAATTCCCTTAGCTTTCTTGGGATCTCATTAAGGGGAAGGATAAAGTCTGCAAGATTTGCTTCAATGACCGAACGATTCATTCCATAAACAACAGAATCCTTCTCATTCAATGCAATGACTGCTCCTCCCTGCCTTTTTATGACCTTTGACCCTTCCATTCCATCTCTTCCCATTCCTGTTAGGATCGTGGAAATTACAAAGTAGTCTTTCAACCTTGCTGCGGAAAACAATGTGACATCTACAGCAGGTTTTACAAAATTAACCCGAGGACCATCCGTCAATTTAATTTTCAATGAATTGCCAAACTTGGTCAATTCCATGTGTTTCCCAGGGGGCGCTAGATAGGCTGTATTTGCTTGCAACACGTCATTTTCCTCTGCTAAAACCACCTCGATAGGTGTTCTGTCATTCAATCTATCTGCCAATGGTTTTGCAAACGTATGGGTGATATGTTGGACCAATACAATTGGCGGTGTCGGTTTTGATATTTTAGACAGTAATTTCAGAAGCGTTCCTGGTCCCCCTGCACTAGACCCCACAATAATCAATGCATTTTTGGCATTCTTTGGAATATTCAATTTCCTTGTTTGCCTTATCCCTTGCGTTTCTGGTTTCATTTGTTTTTTCTTTTCAATTTCTCTTGGTGTCTTCCTACTATGGACAAAATTCCCTATTTTTAACAAAATCCCCAACTTAAAAAAAAATACAAATTCTGGATATATGATTCCATCCTTTATGTCCACTTCCACAAACTCTGCCCTTTCAAATTCGTCTGGAGAAAAGTCAAGGGTTAGATCTTCATCAGTCCTTGATACAAAGAGAATCGGTCGTTTCACGCTGAGAAGGAATTGTTTTGTATTTTTTGACCATTGTGACAAATCAACTATTAAGACATCTTGGATTTGATCCTGTTTCTTTACATCCGCCGTTTGTGTCAATATTCCTTTTTTCTGCAGG
The DNA here is from genome assembly GCA_015523565.1 of Candidatus Heimdallarchaeota archaeon. Classification (GTDB taxonomy): domain Archaea; phylum Asgardarchaeota; class Heimdallarchaeia; order Heimdallarchaeales; family Kariarchaeaceae; genus WAKA01. The sequence goes on from WAKA01000108.1 coordinate 10,422, forward strand.
AATTGAGTTAGGGAATCAATGAAATCTTGATTTGAAGAAATGATCCCTACCTTTTTATTCACATTAGTAATAATGATCAGCTTTTCAAAAGTTTATCGAAACGCAAAGGCAAAAGCTTTCAAATTCAACCTAATTTGTAAAAATATGGCTGCACATGAATTTTATCCTGGAAAGGTTCAGGTCTGGCTAATGGCAATCAGACCAAAAACTCTTCCCGCTGCTGTCGGTCCTGTTCTCGTCGGTATTGCTGCGGCTTATCATGATGGCTTCACAAATCTGTTGGTGTCAATATTGGCATTGCTCGGTGCAATTTCACTTCAAATTGAATCAAATCTGGTAAATGATTATTTTGATCACAAGTCTGGTGTGGACAATGAAAAACGAATGGGTCCAGTTAGGGTCATGCAAAAGGGACTTCTCAATGAGAGAGAAATGCAAATTGGAATAATTGTCAATATTGCAATTTCTGCATTGATTGGACTCTATCTTATTTATGTGGGCGGTTTGCCCATCTTGGCAATTGGTGTTGCCTCAATTGTTTTTGCCATTCTTTATAGTGGGGGTCCATTCCCTCTCAGTTCCCATGCAATGGGCGACATTTTCGTATTCTTGTTCTTTGGAATGGTTGCAGTTCCTGGAACTTATTATGTCATTTCAAAGACAGTTAATATTTTAATTTTTGTTCTTTCAATCCCTGTTGGTTTTTTGGTTACTGCAATTTTGGTTGTGAACAATTATCGTGATTTTGATGTTGACAAGGAAGCTGGAAAACTGACCCTTGCCCATGTGTTTGGAAAAAATGGCACAAAAATCTATTATTCTGTACTTATTTACGCATCATATCTTATTCCAATTGCCTTATGGTTTTTTCACTCATTTTCATGGACTGTTTTGCTACCGATCTTGTCATTACCCTTGGCAATCTCTAACTCCAACACCCTCTGGAAGGAAACAAACTTGGCTAATTTAAATGTCACCCTCGCAAAAACTGCAAAACTTTCATTGATCTACAGCTTACTGTTTGCTGTTGGAATTGTTCTTAGCTAATCTGATACTTCTCATTAATATGGTATTATTTGCCTGTGTCGCATGTCTATAGGCTTCGTCAAATTCCTTTTTTGCATTTTCCCCTATCGATTGCTTAAGGATTGCCATACTTAGAAGCACTTTTGCAATGTCATTCGAGTTGCCCAATCTAGTCTGTATCATATATGCTTTCATAAAATATTTTTGTGCATCCCTTGTATTTCCCATCTGAAAATAGGCTCTTCCAATATCCCTTAATGTGGTTGCAAGGTCTGATTCATTTCCAATTTCCATTCGAAGTCTTTTTGCCTGTAAATAATGGTTGAGTGCATTGTTGTAGTCTTTCAAGGCAAGATAGCAATTTCCTAAATTGTTATGGGAAAATGCCGTCTCCCCCAAATTCCCTCCTGCCTGCCTTAATTGGAGTGCCCTTTTGTGGTATTCCAGGGCTTGACTGAAATATTCCGTTGAATTGTTTTCCTTACCCATACTCCAATATATCAATCCAATGATGTTAAATATCCTTCCCCTAATCAATGTCGGGAAATTTTTGGTATACCCTTCAATGAAATGGAAATATCCCATTGCCTTTTCATAATCTTTCAACCTCCAAAGAGCATAAAGGTAAACGATATCTGCAAACCAATGTTGCTGTCCATTGGATCCCTTGATCGCTTTTTCTGCAAGAGCCAATGCCTTGCCATAGTCCCCCCTTTTTTCAGAAATTCTAGATTTTGCACAGAATTTGCTGATTTCATCCATTGTATCCGCAAGAATTAATGCCTCATCATACTTTCCCTTTCCCACTAGGTTCTCAAATTCAAAATAAGTCTCCAATTCAACCATTCTTATTCCAAAAAAAACCGAATAGTATTTGTTTTTATTCATTTTGGGGGGAAATAATATTTTAATGCATCTCTTAATTCTGCATAAGCAATGGTCAACACATTTTCTAATGAAACTCCAGAATGGATGTATCGGTGTCTCAAGGGGATTTTCAAAGTAATACTTGGAACTACATATGATGTGAAAAGTTTCGGAACTGAAAATTTACAATTAATCCCTGAAAATCAAGGTTTTATCATGGCTGCTAACCACGGGTCAATTGTTGATGCCTTTGTCATGGGGTTGGAGGTGGATAGCCATAGGGTGCGTTTTGTAGGGAGACAAAGAACTTTATGGGCGAACCCATTGTTTGGAAAATTGAATGACATTATTGGCACGATTCCTGTTCCTGAAAGAAAAGTAAAGGACAAATCCATGGTCATCAATGTAAGCATTTCTGCAATAAAACAAGGGGCTTGTGTCGGCATTTTCCCTGAGGGGGCAATCCTTCCTTGGCGAAAATCATTCGAGGGAAAAACAGGGGTTGCCAGAATTGCACTTGCCTCAAATTGTCCTGTTGTTCCTGTCGGATTATTGGGCACTGATGGACTATGGCCTTATGGGGCAAAAATGCCCAGACTTGGAAGACCTGTTCGAATGTATGTGGGGAAACCTCTTTGGTTTGATGAATTCTATGGGATGCAAAATAACTATGAAGTTGTTCGATATGTCACTGACCTGATAATGAGGGAAGTCAGAAGGGAATCTGGATGGTATGATGTTCCCGCAGATAAAATTGTGGCTCTTTATAGAAGATACAAGCGTCTTGTAAAACCTAAGTAATGTAAAATGCTTTCCTGTATTCTTCAATTGATTCCTTGTTTGGCTGGATGAACAATTGGCACTCAAACTTTTGTTCATCCGTAAACAAATCCAATTGCACTAAAAACACCTCTTCTTCATTCTCGTAAAACAGTGTCTTAAAAGCATCAATCGCTGTTGAAAAGTTTATTTCTGGTGCTTGGGTTGGTACAATGTCTACATGCATCATTTTATTCAATGCTGCGATATACCTGAGCATAATTGTCGATCCCACTTCCTGAACCAATGATTTCTGCATTTTGGTCAAATCTTCCTCTGATTCAAGATGAGACAATGAGGCATTTGTCAAAAGATTGACTATGTTGACCACTGTTTCTGGCTTAAAGAAAACAGACAGCCTGTATTTTACAGGATCATCAATTGTTATCGCTTCATACGCAATTAAAATATCCTTCTCAATCCCTGCTTCGTCAAGTATTGACTGTGCGTCCCCATGACGAACAAACGGGACGCTCATATCCACATCCCTTGCAAATAGTTTTGTCAAGGCAATGGCCGCATGACCTGCACCTACATTTCCTGCTTCTTTAAATGCTTCTATCTCATCTTCTCCAAATATGTCTGTCATGATATTCACCTACCTATGCAATTCCCGATGGATTCACAACAAGCATCAGATCTTGTTCTATTCCGCTGATCACACCTTCAAAGATATTGTATTTTTGTAAAATGGGATTAAGCGGTCTTACATTCAATAATCTTTCATCAACGATGTTGTCCACCATAAGTCCAACTTTATGGGCTCTTCCTCTGCAAACCAATACTATCTCTTTTTCGCGCAATTGCAAATCCTCTTCATCACTTCGTTTAATGATATTTCTCAAAACAAATACTGGAAGTGTTTCACTGTTGTGTTCCATGGTTCCTGATCTGGTGTCCTTAAGGATGATGTCACTTGGCGTTGCAATCACCGCTTCTTCTATCTCGGAAGATGGTATTGCATAGTAAAGATCCCTGATTTTAATGATTAGGTTCTTTGTCAGTAGATCTGGATCTGGAAGTTCCAAAATAAATGTTGTTCCCTTATCTTTCTCAGATTTCACTTTTATGGTTCCGCCAATGCTTGTAATTTTCTCTTTTGCGGCAGAGAGACCTATGCCCCTTCCTGCAACTTTCTTGCCAAATTTCCTTGTTGTCAGTCCTTCTTCAAAAATGAGTTCAAGGACTTCTTCCCTGCTTTTTCCTTTGATGTTGATTCCCCGTTCTTTTGCAATTTTCGTCAATTCCTTCTCGTCAATTCCCTTTCCATCATCTGAAATTTCTATGATGACTCTTCCTCGTTCCGCTTTCCCAATGATGGCTATATGTCCGACAGGGTCTTTTCCTTTCTCAGTACGTTCTGAAGGATATTCAATTCCATGAATTATCGCATTACGCACAATCTGCGTAATTGGGTCGATGATTGTGTTGCCCAATATCCTGTTAATGCTGACATATCTTCCTTGCAATGAAACTTGGATCTCTTTTCCTTCAGCTTGTGCAAGTCTTTGTGCCATGGTTGGAAGTTGGTTGAGAATGGAATTGAGTGAAACCTTTCTAAGTTTTTGCAGGTCTTTCTCTATATTTGCAAATGATCGTTCAATGCTTGCAAGCTTATACAACCCTTCGACAGTTTCCAGTTCATTTTTTAGCCCTTCAATCTGGGCATTGAGTTGTGTGATGCTTTGTTCCAATGTGAACAAGTCATCTGTGGCAATTTTTATTGAAGTTGATTGTTTTCCTTTTTGGGCACTCCTTTTTGTTTCTTTTTGTTCAATTGAGACCGACACAACATCTGGAAGCTTTTGAAGACGTTCGTAAAGGGTATCCATTGTTTCAAACGATGAGATTTCAACACGAAGCGTGTCGAAATTTGCATCAAGCATCAAGTCATCTTCATTTGGTGTGGCATTTCTTATCTTTGCTATACGTTTCAGTACATTTAACGCCGCCAATGCTCTGGCAGATTTAAGTGATTTCTTTGATGAAAACTCTATCTCAACCAAATAAACTTGGCTGGACTTGATAAAAACAGCTTCTAGCCCTAATGTCTCATCAAGTTCATCTGTGTTTGCCGGTCTATTTGCCCTGATAAACTCAACAAATGCCTCTGTTTTTGAAAATAAATCCTTGAATGCGTTTTTTGTGAAGTCGGATAGGTTTGGAGCCTCTGAATGAACTTTATCCTCAATCTCCGCAACGGCTTTTGCACTGTCAGTCATCCCCACCATGTCATACAGTCCTTTCATGCTGTGCAAAACGTTTTTCATGTTTTCCAGTTGTTTCTGGGGTATCTTTTTCTTTTCAATCGCCTCAAGAACCTCTCTGGCGGTCTCAAGCATATTTTCCATGTCATCAAGCCATGGTGTCCATTCATTCGGATCCATTCTTATCACTCACTCAAGACACCATCTATGACTTCAAGCACTTCCTCTGGCTCTACTGGCTTGATTATGAAGTTCAACGCCCCATAACTCAGTGCCTTTCGTATCATCGGTTCATGTCCCAATGCAGTTATCACAATGATCCGGGCATTATTGTCAAACTCCACAATTTTCTTTATTGCATAAAGCCCATTCTGCTCAGGCATGACAATATCCATCGTTACAATGTCTGGTTGGTGCTTTACGTACAAGTCAATTGCATCTTTCCCATTTGATGCCTCTGCAACCACTTCATAACCTGCCTTCTCCAATGCACTCTTGAGCTTCGAGCGCATGAAATTCGAATCATCTACAATCATTACTCTTGTCATAATCTTCTAACCTCACATTTCCAATAGAGGAACATTATTCCCGTCTATTACAATGTATGTTTTATCTTCCTCCTTTATAATGTCTTCTGAGGAAAGAACCACTAATTTCGCAGTCAATGGTATCTCAACCGCCCTTTCTTTCCCCTTAAGCAAGACAAAAACCTTTGTTTTCGGTATTTTTCCACTCCATGGTATTACTTCAAATTCTTTCTCTTCCTCCTCCAAATTCCTGACAACCTTGTCAATAGCCTCCGATTGAATGGCTATCGGGTTATCTTTGTCATTGATCACCAAGACCGTCTCTCCATTTTCATCCCAAATCCTCAGTAAACTTTCTTTTTCCATTTTTGGTGCACTCGGTGGTGGTCTGAAGGCAATTAACCCTTGCAATGCTTCGACAGACCCTTTGTCAAGGTTGAACTTTGTGAAATAATATTGATATACGTGTTCCAAAAGCCTTCCAACATCCAATTCTATGGTTGGTCTGTTTTTTGTCATTCTGAAAACGCTGATTGGAAGGTTCTTCCCTATTTTCCTCAACTGATCAAGTAGGCTTTCATCACTTATGGGTTCTCCGACCTTAACCAAATCCATGTTCGGCAATAAAAACTCCGCATGGCGATTGCCATCAGAAATTACAACTGAAAAATACCTGTTTTTGTCAAACTCCTCCTCATCTTTAAAAAGAAATGATGTGAGTAGCAGGGATGGTATCCACTTCCCCTCAAAATTGGCAAATTTCTCCTCCTCTTTCTCCGTCCTGACAACCTCAAACGCAGAAGAAATTGCCTTGACCTGTTCCAATGGAACTGCAATGTTGAATGAATCCCGCCTCATCAGGATGGAATCAACGTCTATTGTCTCTTCCAGCTCACTAAGTTCATCAATATCAGTTGTTTCCAAGTTTCTTATGTTTGTAAGTAAGTTAAACCAAGGTGTATTTTTCTCCTGCAAAATATTTACAATATCATGATTCGCCATGCTTTGTTGGATCATGGAATTATTAATCATGAAAATTGGTCTGGAAAACTCATCTGAATAGATTATTTCAGAAAATGGGGTGACTAGGGAATCTGTGTCTGTCTCCGATAGTTTTGTAAATGTCTTTCTTGGAAAACTTCCAATAACCTTGTCTACTGTAAATGCATATTGAATATTGTTTCCTGCCCTGACGACCACCATCATCTGCGATGACAGATCAACCTCATAGGGAATTTCAAAAAGCTCACCGAGGTCTATAAGTACAATTGGTTCCAAATTAAAATTCACCATGCCCAACACCCACTCTGGAGCTATCGGCATTGGTGTCAGGTGTGACGGCAATTCCTCAATGGATATTATCTCATCCTCATCAATGCCAAAAAGAAAATTCCCTATCTGCATGACTGCAAGTTTTTTTATGCCTCCCTGTTTCAGAACCAATTGCACTACGCTCGGGATTGACTTGAACGGCTTGTTGCTTGCCAATCCCTTTTCCTCATTAAGCCAAATGGGCACTGCCTCTTCAAACCTTTCCGACAAAGTATTCCCTATTTCTTTTGCAAGGGCTACATTGAGCCTGCCCTTGGAAAAAATCAAGGATGGTCCTACTCCCTCAATAATTGCTGGATAGTATGGTATCTCTCCCATCTCCTCCAATGAACTTTCCTTTTGTATCTGTTCCTTTTCCAATGCCATCACTTCTGGCAGGGGAACTTTCAATGCAAAAAACAAGTTTCTGTTCTTGTCCGATAATTTCAAAAGGATCTCTTCGTTGGTCTTTTTCATCTGAAAATGTGGCTTTTCTTTTGAGATTACAAAACTCTCAAAATCAACAACAGTACAAAGATCATTCTCAAGTACAATTAATCCCAATACATAGTCTGGTGCAGGGGGAATTGGTACAATCCTATGGCGGTGATCCTCGTATGGATAGAAAAAGCTTGCCTCATCAATCTCAATTGCTGCAAGAGGGTCTGATGGCACCAATGCATAATCCGCCATGATTCTCCCTCCTATTCTCTGGTCTGAAGGGACACCCACAACTCCTCTGGATCCAACAGCATTCCTTGGGTTTTTTCATCCAAAGTCAATGTCCCCTTGACCCATTCTTTCGGAATGTCATCCCTCTCCACTTTTTTTGCTGAAAACTGAATGTCATTCACCTTTTTTGGAAGGTTTCCTGAAAAAACCGCATATACCAGATTTTCAGTCTTCAACAAAATTGCATTTGATGTAATGGTGAATTCATTCCTTTCCTCTTTCCAGCCTAAATAGATTTCCAAATCAAGCAAGGGGATGATCCTGTTTTCCAGACTCAGTGCTCCCAAAATGTATTTCGGGGTTCTTGGCAATTCAATCATTGCCTCCTCCCTGACCAATACAATCCTCTCAACAAATGAGATTTCAACAGCAAAGAATGTATCTCCCTGCTGAAAAACCAAGGCCTCGCTAATTAATTCCTGTTGAGCTGACATCTTGTAAGAAAGATTTGGTTTACTGATAATTAACCTTTTTGGATTTTTATGGGATTTATCTCCTGCAAAATGACTCTTCTTCAACGATTTGCTTTTCAAGTTCACCAGAACAATTCCTGACGATGTTGAAAAAGGATCGTTTAAGAGACAAACTCTTTTTCAAGCCATTCCTCGGTTCTTCTATAAAGGATGTCCAGCATTTGGCTTCTAGGAGGTATTTCTGTTGCAAGGTTCTGTAACCATTCCCGCATTTCATAAAGCAACTTTTGGGATGATTTAGGCGTAAGGTCTTTATCGATAAAGCAAACACTACCAAAGATGATATTCAATTGGGTCTTGTTCTGAAGGTTTTCAAGGATTGCCCTCAATATGGGTTTGTTTTTTCTATATTCCATAGATTGGATTTTTTGAAAAAACTTGATATCGTCATTCACGAATTTTATACGATCCATGATGTCTTTTGCTGTATCTGAATATATCCCGAGCCATTCAGGAATCCCTTTTTTTTGTAACATGCCTTTTAGTCTTTTGTAATAAATTGAGAAAAACTCCATACTGTCCCAAGTCTTTATGCCAACCAACTTTTCTGCATCCCACATTTCTTCTGCTGACGATGCAATTCTGATGCTTTCGAATATTCCATTGGGAAATTGCCCTACGAATTTCTCAAAGGCATTAAGGATTGGTGTCAAGATGGGTTGTGATATTTGATCTGAAAATATTTCAAGATTCAAAAAGGAATAGGGGGGAACTTTCTCATAAGGATCTACCATGATCTCCACATATTCTCTGGTATTCCCCTCCAACTCAATGCTTCCCTCTATTTCTAATACATAATTCGGATACTTCTCGAAATCAATCTTGTCAATAGAGGTGACCTCTATACACTCGGAAATGCCTACTTCTGGAAAACCATTCCATATTCTAAATAAAGGTTCGGTAATCTGAATGGTTTCAAGAAAGGAAGAGAGTGTTTCCATTTCAGTATCCTTCCACAACCGATGGAAGCTACCTTTTTTTTTCCTTACTAGAAATACTCCGAGCATATCTCCACCACTCTTTCCTTTATTGAATTAATTAATTCCCCATAAAAACCTATCAGGATAGGAACATTTTTTTGTCCAATTGTGATTTTCTTTTCTGTTCTACCATCCTTGAATGTAAGCTCCTTGGTGTGATTTCGACCATATTTTTGCTTTTTACCTCTGATCTTGGAATGTTGGCCTTTAGTAAAAATCAGACCAAAAATGACCACATTTCCATTTTGTGCTTCTATATATTGGGCTGTGCGCCTCAATTGCTTAACCGCCTTCAACATGAGTTTGTTATTTTTCGAATCTTTATCTTCAATGACCGCAAATGCTGTTTTGTCAAACTTTACAACAAAATCACATGTAAGGTTGTTGTGACCTGTAATCCCTAGAAAACCCCGGATCTCATCCTCACCATTATACATTGTGGGATTCCATTGGGCAAAGATATTGTCACAATTGTTTTTCAAGTTATTTCTTTTAATCTTTGGATCTTGGCTAGAGGGTTTTATCCCCCCTCCTTTTTTCACAAGGTGTATGATTCTCTTTGGCACAGTAATAAGGTTATCATGATGGAGTAGAAGATGGCGCATGGCAGTATCTTCCCTTTCCTTTTCTTCTGGTGTATTACAGAATTCGCATAATCCAATATCCATTCTCTTCACAATCCAAGTATATTTTGTTAATCACTCTTTTTACATTGATTCTTTTGGACTTGAGCTTCTCCGTATGTTGTGTCATGAAATGCCTCGCCAACTCGCTTCCATTCCCAGAATATGTACAATATGGGCATTTCTCCTTTGTCACCATGTCTGAATTCTCAGAGGTATAAATTTAAACATGACGCGTTTTTCCTGCCTCTGATCCATTACATGTTCTTTCAATACGCGAAAATTCATTGATAATCTATATTTTAATATTCCCTGTTGTGATCACAATGATTCGAAAATTGGTTTAGCATCAAAAAACAAAAAAATTATTGTTTCAGGAATGGTCATATAATCAACTCAAAAAAAACCACAGGATTCTTGATGTCTTTTCCTAAAAATGGGACTGCACAATATTCTGTTCCAATACTGAATTACATGCTTTTGTGTTTAAGACCTATACGCAATACCCTCGGAACTAATGCACAATTGTATCTAATCAGTCAACAATATAGGATTCAGGCGACAATATGTCCAGTTCAAAATTGAACGTTTCCAGCATTTTCTGCCTCAATTTCATCATGTCACCCTCAACCCTCTGCTGAAGAAGATGCAGGTTTGCATCTTTACAGAAACGTTCCAAATGGGGCTCAATGGTCTCCTTGAGATCATGAAGGGGATTCCAATCCATGGATATGACTGAGACAACTTGGGGATAAGTGGGTGTAAGTATCAACGAAACCAAAAACTCTGTCATTCCACCTCTGACTTTCGAATTTGGTAGTGCGAAAAATACATTTTGTGAAGAAAACCTGCGGTTTGAGTAGATGAACTCTTCTTGATTCCCTACAGAGGCAATATCCATCAGGTTGCGCACAACTATTACAATTTCATCCTCCATTTGCTGAGGACGGCTATTGATTACCTGTGGTCCAAAAATATCATCAAAATAAGTAAGGACTAGGAAAAGTCGAACCCTGAATTTGAATTCCACGAAATATCCTATCTTTTTTCCCTTATTACTTTTTCACAGTCCAAAAATTGATATTGTTTCCTTTCTGGTTTTTCCCTGAAAATATCTAAGTTTGTCTTTTCAATTTTGCCTTAACCCTTTTCTTCTTTGCAATGACAACCACTGCAAGGGATATGGAAAGGGGCAGAATGGGGATGAACGACACGAAATCAGGAACGGGCTCTGGGGGTATGGGTTCATTCAGGACATACTTGCTGAGGTCTGTCTCGTTGGCAAGCACCTGCACGGTTTCCCATGTCGTTGTGTCGATTATCGGGATCTGACTGGTCTGCTTTCCGACAATTAGCTTATTCCCGCTCCAGTCTAGAGATCTAATTTTTTCAGGTAAAAGAGGATATTTTCTTGGGATACGCAATTTTTTGAGAAGGTCGCCATCTCTGTTGAAAATAACGATGGTGCCGTTGTCATCGCCTACAGCAAACTTTGTACCGTTGTCTGAGGGGGCAAACTCCAACACAGTATTCAAGACATCCTTGGAAACCGTATAGTTCTCCAGCTTATCCGAAGAAAGGACATGGATCTGATCTCCTTCACTGAAGAACAGTTCATCCCTGTTCCATCTGATGTCTAAGATTGTACTGCCGAAGCGGTAGGTTTGCCATATTTGATTTGTTCTCAACAACAGGGTCCCATCCTTGAAACCAATGGCAAGGTCTCCTTTGGGGGTGGCATCCACCGCCCAAACAGGCGAACCGAATTCCATGGTATCGATCTGCTCATAGGTGACAGGATCATAGACCAGAAGTTTCTTGCTTTGGTTGGTGCCGACATAGATGTTGTCACCCCATGCTATGTCGGTTGGCATGTCTTTTTCTCCCATCACAATGATTCGTTCAAGTTTCCTTGTTCCGAAAGTGTACTTGTACACATCCGTTTCACTTTTGGCAACAATGACACCTGTCCCGTCGGCGTTCAAGTCCAACATTTTTCGATATGCCTGCTTATTATAGTTCCCTCCAATCAAATCAGTAGGAACCTCCTGCATGGGTGGGGCTCCTGGTTCTGCTGTTGCATTCCACAAAAAGAGCCCAAAAAAACCAATTGATACTGCGGTCTCTGTGCCATTCACCCAGCGCACGACATCCCCATGATCAAAATAAGGTCCAGAAACAGCGTTCCTGATTGGCATGGGAATGGCAAAAACTAGGAGCACCAAGATTATGTACTGTCTCATACAACCACCTCACTGACTTGTTTTACAACAAATGACCCATTGGAGGGGACAATCACCCTCAGATTCCCACCACCTGCCGTCGCCGACCCACCAAAACTTGGAATACAGCGGGGATTCAAGGGAGTTGTCAGGGTTCAGGTTATTCATGACGGATATGTCACGGTTTCCCCAATCATAATATTCACTACAGGCATTATTGCTGTCGCATGTCATCTTTAGCAGACCCAAAGTATGCCCTAGTTCTTGCATGGCTGTAACCATTATGTTTTCCCTTGGATCAGTCAAAAGCCACCACCAAAAATGCTTGAGGGGGTTCTCAAGATCCCTGATCGCTTGGACTGCCACAAATGCGTAGGGATAAAATTTGTTATGGGTGTTGTTTTGGTTAAATCCTGCGAATCCAAGTGCATCACTATCAGTATATTTCCCAAAAACCATGTATCTATGTTTTCTTGGGTAATTTTGTCTGACCCATGAATACATATTATAATATTCATCTAAATCATCAATAGAAAACTGTTCCTTCAGTGGCACTGTAGAAGAATTGGTATAGAACTTGAGCCGCTCATAGCCGTTGTCCTCAAAGTAACTGCTGATCGTGTCAAAGATGTCCAAAGGTGGTTTATACCCATCCATCCATGCCACCTCAACATGCAGGGCAGTGTAACCAATCTTCAACTTCGTCAGTTCCCAGCCGAATTCCGCATTGTTGCCTGAACGGATACGAATGGTGAGGTTGTGGATCGTCCGTTCGGCAAAATTTCCAAGAGAAAAGTCTGACAGGGTGAACCAGCCGCTTGATGTTGCCTGCTCTCCAAGCACAAGGGTTCCGTCCACATAGATTGAGACAAACCTGTTGTATTCGTCATTGAATTGGACAATCTGCAGATCCAACCTTGTGTTGAAACCCCCGATGAACTGCGTCTCAATTTCCGAGATATAGCTTCTGGGGAAGAACTGATCATACTGTTGCGAGGTTGAGTTCTTGAAGTATACCCATTCCAACATCCATCCCTTGTCTGTATATGCTCCATAGTAAATCTCGAAGACAACATACAAATTGGTTGCAGGGGCGTTGAACTCAATCGATACAAAATTCTCCTGGTTGGGGCCAATCCTTTCCTCATACTCCAACACTAGTTTGTCCGGGGTTGACCCTTGATAGACACGAAGGATGCGACCCGTAACATCATTCACCCCTAGGATACGTGCCTTGATGAAATCGGCATACTGGGTGTAAAACGCAAGTTTCGAGTAGGTCGCCTTGGGGAAGAAGGTTCCCTCCTTTGTCAGGAAGAACGCCTTGTCGTTGCTGAAGTCTGTGTCAACCCCGCTGTATTGGTGGGGTGCGAAAAAAGGCGATCCTGACGGGGCTGATGCCACCGTGGGTTGGGATGATCCCAAGGGGGTGATAACGTTGTTCAGGATTCTCCTGTTTTGCCCAAAATCTGATTTAGGTCCTTTAGTACTTTCTTCTTTCAAGGATTGGTCATTACCCAACTGTTCTCTCTGGGGCACCTGTGCATTTGCATTTATCAAAAATGCACCTAGGTTGAGCAATGTTCCCATAACAATCATCCATTTTATCGTTAGCCAAATCTTTTGTGAGTGCATATCCCCCCTTGGATATATTAAATGTTTTTCCTAAATTCAACAATAATTGTAACGTGGTTTTTACTTGTGAAAAAACATTGGAATGCAAGTAATAAATCCATTCTTTCCAGATAATTTTCCAATGACCTACCTGTCTAAATATCTTATTCCTTTAGTGTTGTTTTCATCAGTTGGAACCAAGTGGCATTTATGTGACATACTTGATTTTTTATTGCTGGTTCCATCCATCTGTCGGAACTGCAAAAGTCATGTTAATATGCCTTAAAATAAGAATCGCCTTGTGGGATTTTCACCAAAGACATACGCGTTTTTCATTAGCCTGATCTTGGTTGGTCTTTCCATTTTCCATTTTCTCCAAGAGAATGATGACCAAGGTCGGTTTTGGCTGATGATGGCCGCCATTCTCTTCTTCCTTGCTTATTACCTGCTTAAATCGCTCTATTTCATGAGATACCGTGCAACATTCAACGAAGTCACCTTCGTGGTCATTCTTCCGCATGTTCCTTTGCTCTTCGCATTCTTCTCATCAATCTTTGATGTGACCATCGATCCAATCACTTCTGTTTCTGTCAAGGGTGCCATTTCCCTTTCTCTATATTCTGATTTCATCGACCTTGTCAGTCTACCCCTTTACATATTCAGCTTGTTTGTCCTAATGCGGACTTTCCTGAGATATCCTTTCATCAGGCTTTACGGTCATTCCACAAATGGCTTCCCTTCAAGGGTCGTCGGTCTTGCCCTTACTCTTGAAGTCCCGTTTGTTTACGCGTTTGCAGTGTTTGCATTCCTCCCAAATCTCTCCCTCTTGATGTTTTCAATCACGTTCCTGCTTATTGGTTTTTTGTCCATGTTTGTTTGATTTCCTGTTTTTCTTTGCTCTTTCCTGTAGTCTAGTCTTTTTTTTCATTTCGTATCCATGTCTCCTTTATGAGAAACAGGTTCTTGAGTTCAATTTACAGGAGCAACTGAAAACGCATACGCTGAAACTCATTCCGATGGCCTCCAAAAAAAAGGAAAAGTGCTCCTGTGTTCCAAAGGAAACGCTTGTTCAAACTTCATCATCTCTTTCCTTCCAGATTCCCTTTGCCATTTGAACTGCGATTTCATAAGGGGGTTTACAGCATCAAGGATTTTTCGTTTTGGAATTATCAACATCCCTTCATTTGTTTCAATTTACCTCTTCCCCAATCTCCAGACCAAGTTTTTTTTCCGGTTCTGACTGGGAAACTGATTATCCATTGTTAGTAAGTTTTACTTTTTCCATAAATGATTATTGGATTTCTATATTTACTGAAAATCCAATGGTTGACTGATTTTTAGGTAAGCAGGCAATGTGGGATGTGGAACGACTGATTGGCTTTTGTTGTCTTAGTTGGAACTAAGGGATGTTTATGGCAATAATATGGACAGTGGACGTTAATTATTCACAGAATGTTCATCACTGTTTTCTTTACCTTTCCCATTTATTTTTGCTATTTGGGTATTTTCTCATGGGGAATTTTCTCCCTAGGTACTTTTTCATTCACCTTTTCAACTTCATCTGGGTCAAATTTCGTTTCTGGTTGTCTTGGTCTCTTTGGGATTCTTCTAGTTACTGGCAACTTTTCCAGTCTTTTCGTTTTCTTTGCAATTGCACGATTCTCTTTTTTCTTGCTTTCATTGACTCTTGTCTCTTTTGGTATTTCATCTTTTGGTCTCTTGGTTTTTGGTGGGGTCGACTTTACCTTCCTTTTTCCAATAGGTTTTGTGATGCTTTCATTTGGATTTTCCTCTTTCTTTCTCCCTTTTTTTACAATTATCGGTCTTGATCCTGCTTTTTTCAGGGATCTTGTGGTAACTGCCTTGGGTTTAATTGCCTTTTCCTTTCTTTTTGTGGTTTTAATTTTCCCAACCTTCATCTTTTCAATGCTGGGTGTTTTTATTTTCTTTGGCTTTTCTTCATTTTTATTGATCCTCTCCTTTTTTGGGGGAAGCTTCATGTTGTGTGGGGATTGTTCTTTCCTTGGAATTTTCGTTTTCTGGGGTGCTTGCTTGGGTATTTTCTCCTTTGGGATGGCTTGTGTCGGTATCTTTGTTTTAGGTGGTGTTTTTTCCCTTGTTCTCTTGAATAGGCCCAAATCACTTCCTCCGTAGTTGCCTGTATTCTTCAATCAAATCCAGCAGAATGTCTGAAATGGATATGGCATTTGGCCCTCTTGAAGCAATTCCTTTCTCAAGCATATATTTTGTCTTGATCTCACTCAGTTTCCTGTGAACTTCTGGAGAAACCACAATGGTCTTGTCTGACCTATTGTCCGACCTGAAATCCCCCCTGTCCTCCGGCAACTTTGCCCTTACTGTCTCCTGAATGTTCACCCGCTTCCGCTCAAATGCCTCAAAAATCTTCAACAGCACATCCGTGTACGTCTGCAAGCCCTCCTCAAACTTTAAATGCCTGATTGCCTGCCATGCTTCAAATGACAGCCGGAGGTTCTTGCCGCGGCTACCCATACTTCATTTGTGGGTTTGTGTGCTTATTAGCTTTCGCCTTCAGAAAAAGGAAAACGACAAAATTAGTGCACACATTTTCATCCCCATATTATTCAAAGAACAAAAGATGTAATCTCAATCCACTTTTCTTCTTATGCCTAATCCCATGGCAGTCTCAAAACATTTTTCAGTATGTGTGCCTGATGCGGTCTCATGCGTTTCTTGATTGTTTCAATCATTGTGCTTTTGATTTTCATGCCAACTACCTTGGTAAAAATGCAAGAAACCCCTGTTTTTTCAAACATCAAGGTATCCAACAACAATTTCTATCTCCACCAAGTTGAACCAACAATGGTTCTAGGTTCCAATCACGAGGTTTTTATCGGATACAAGGAGGCACTGACATATAACGGAGGAGGTTATGCCGTTTCATTCACCAAATCGCTCGACGGGGGGGAAACATGGTCTCAGCCCTATCTCATGCCATCTCATCGGGGAAACACATCCCGACAGTCTGACGTATGGATGGATTACTTGAATGGAACGCTATACTATGCCTATCTTGACTTTGACAGTCTCTCAAGTGCTTCCCAAGTCACATTGGCTATCTCAACAAACAATGGGGACAACTGGACATTGGCACGGGCCAGCAACAATGACGGGTTTTCTGACAAGGAAACCATGACTGTTGACCCTGAAGGGAATATTTACATTGCATATGACGATGTTTTCTCAGCTACCTATTTTTCCTTGTCAAGGTCATTCGACAATGCCACAACTTTCGTTGAAAACACAACTTGGGCTGATGACGGCTTTGGGGATGGTTTAGGTCCCTTTATCCTTGCAAGCAAAAAAATCCCAGGATTACTGTACTTGGCTTACACCTATCTTTCATACCCCGATCAAAGTGATATCCTGTTTGACTTCTCTTGGAACTACGGGGAAACTTGGCAAAAGGATATGGAACCCAACAAATTGTGGAATGCCTCCACTTTCGTCAATTACGGTGGAGGTCCAAGCCTTGTTACATTGCCTGTATTGGCTGAGGCTGACAATGGTCGCCTCTATCTTCTATGGGACGATGCCCATCTTGGATTGAATCCCATCAATTTTGACGTATGGCTTGCATACTCTGATGATTTCGGTATCACTTGGTCTGATCCAATCCAAGTCAACCCCAATTCAAACGGCAACCAATGGAGCCCTGCAATGGATGTCGACAAGTATGGCAACGCACACATAGTCTACTATGACAATAGCTCAGGCTCATATGATGTGTACTATCGGGTATACAATGCCCAAACCAATCAGTTCACCAAAGAAATCCGCGTCTCACAACAAAGCACTCCTGGGAACATGACACGCCCCGGTGAATACATGTCCGTTAAGATCGATAAGGACGGCTACTCTCACGTTGTCTGGGCAGACGGCAGGAATGGCGACATGGACATATATTATGGAAAGTCACAAACTACCCTTGTCCCTGAACCCACAACAAATTCTTCTTCCCCAACCTCTTCACCAGCTTCTTCAACTTCCTCTGCAACCACCACCAGCTCTTCGGCAACATCAACCTCTTCTCAATCCCTGACATCCACAACTGAAAAATCTCCCTTTCCTCTAATCCCTGCAACCCTCATAATGGCTCTAATTATCATTAAAAGAAGAAGATAAATTCACATGAACAGCTAAAATATCCTCCCTATCATGAAATGGATTGAAATGCTCTATTTCATCAATTAATTGTTGGGATAGTGGATTATCCCACCTCTGGTCTACCCCAATCAGCAGATGGAAACCAACTGAAAATGAGATGACCAACAAAAAGACAGGGACAGGTCACTTTCCGAAACATTCTCAGAAAAGTTATTTTAGGGTGTAAGAACCATAAAAATATTGGAAATCGTAAAGGATTGCAATGATAAAGTCAAAAAATTTGTCAAAACATGGCAAATGAACCTAAACAGGATGTCGCAACGATCCGCAGAGCTCATATTGCCTAACCTGTCATTTGTGAACCCAAAATGGGAAACACAGGGAAGAGTGGATGTCGTTGCATTCAGGGACGGTAGGGAATATCGGATCGAGATAAAATTAGTCACTCCCTTAAATGAAAACAAAAGCCGTTTGAAAAACATCTTGACTAATATGGCACTGACAGCAAAGGCATTGGATTTCCTGCTGGTTACCACCGTGGCAAAAAAATTTGAAATTCAGCAAGGATTTAAAAGTACCAAGATGTATTGTATTATAAGGATACTGGTGTCAAAAGTAGAGATCGAAACAAAAGACTCAGAACAACTGGCTGAGGAAATCCTAGAGAATGCAAGTCAGGAACTTGCTGACGACGAGGAGTTTCAAGCGATGTTGCAGGAAACGGTTTTGCAGTTGTACAATACCATCGAAGAGCAGGCAATGGAGACCCTTGCCTACAGGCAATCCCAAGCCGCAAAGATGATGAAGTTGGAAACCAAGGTGGATTCTTTGGAAAACAAAGTAGAGAACAAGGTGGATTCCTTGGAAAACAAAGTAGAGAACAAGGTGAACTCCTTGGAAAACAAGGTAGATAAAGTTGAAAAAAAAATTGAAAATGTCGAAAACGAGGTCAAGGACATTCGGAATGATCTCGGAAATCTTCATGGCAAAGTTGACGACGTCCTGTCCATCCTTAAAGAGTTTGCAGAAAAAAAGAATAGGGAATGAATAATTTGTCCTGCCGTATATTCCTCAAAAGTATCATAGCACTGCCATGGATAAATGGCAATTTTGCAGAATGATTGACAATATATGTTTTGTAGTCAATTCATGGTCTAGTGTTGTGTGCTCTTCTCCCATTTTATTCAAGAAAAATTTTCTTCAAGAAAATGAAGAATTTCTCGTTTTTCTAGTGTTCAATGACTAAATATTTCCAATGGCTTTTCAAAGCATATAATCCTTTTACTCCTCCTTTTTTTATCAAATGATGGTAGAAAAACCGAAATGTTTATTGTTTTTTTCTACAAATCCATGCGGTTCCACAGTTTTTCCGCACTGGTAACTATGACGATTTTGATGATGTCCCTGTTTGGAACAATGCCGTTCTTGTCGGCACAGGATGTTTCCTCATCCAAGGATACTGTTCCAAGCAGGGTGGGCTTGAATCAAGTTGAGGATCATGTCTCCGTTTCAAACACGAATGCCAACGATACGGTCCCTGTTGAACCTGAGGTGTCCACCTCCATTCCTGCATTCACTAAGGAACGGAAAAGGCTTCGAATCATGGATTCCGTCATGGGCACCCCACGAAACGGATCAAGACCCGACACGCTGCAATCCCCTACAACAGACACTGTTGGACGTAATCCTAGTGCCGTTGGCAGTGGTTCTGCAAAAGCCAATTTCCAGGATGGTGAGCCGATCCGAACAGCCAATGAGTACGGGTTTTGGAGAGCCACGTATTTCCGAAATGATTCTCGTGCAGAATTGGAATACATGCTGTCCATCGGTTACCTGAACCCGAATGTCAATCCCACCGTCTATGTTGAGTTGACAAATGAGGACGACACCAGCGGACGATACTTTTATTTCTATGTTGACGGAGTGCTGAAACACAGCCAAACAATCTACGGTTCGTCAACAACGGTAAGCTTCAGTTGCAGCAGTTGGTGCAGCTCCTATTCGACCTATCTCATA
The DNA here is from genome assembly GCA_015523565.1 of Candidatus Heimdallarchaeota archaeon. Lineage (GTDB taxonomy): Archaea > Asgardarchaeota > Heimdallarchaeia > Heimdallarchaeales > Kariarchaeaceae > WAKA01. Next base: position 29,985 of record WAKA01000108.1, read on the forward strand.
AAAGTTGTCATACGCTATGGCGGAGCGGGTCATGGCTGGCGTTTGGACAAAATCTGGATCAACGACGCGACCATTGCATTCAACGCCTATGGCTCACCCCACTTGAATGTCAGCTATCAATACCCGTACCAGACATTGACGGCATATGATTCAAACGGGGAAATCACCCCCAACTTCTCCAATCGATGGGATGACATTCCTGATCATTGTGCAACACTACTTCCTTCAAATTGGATCAGTGATTTTGAGCACATTCTGTTTACTTACCCTGAGTTTGGCTCAATTTATTATTTTGCGAATTACTCTGGTGACCCGTCACCCCAAAACCTTTTTGACTTCCTCTCAATCACGGAGGTTACCCACTGATGAAACGATTATTGATGATGCTCTTAATCTCAAACTTTCTCTTTCTCACTGCTGTGAACGTACTGGCTATTCCAGGATATGATCCTGATTTCAAGGGGGGACATGAACGGATTGTGCATGTGTCTTGGATCTCCCATGAGGAATTCCCCAAATCCTTGATATCAAAGTTGGACAACTACAATACCTCCAAATTCTCCTATATTCTGATGAACTTCACCACAGAAATCTGGAACCCCAACGCCGTGCCTGTTCTGATCGGTTCTGACGATGTCTATAAAAAAGGAGCCCAACTCAAGGTCGAATCCAATACCATTAGAGTGGATGTCGCAGATCTTGTCGGCTGTTTTGACAGCCATTACCCCAAAACGGATTCGAAAGACCAATCCTGCTCCAAAGAGCCTTCTTACGAATATAACCTGGCACCTGCTGGACTTTCCCGCATCAACGGCTCTGTCGTCGTCCGTTTCAATCAGTCTGGCGTGCTTGGTTGGCCAGAGGGAAACTATTCCATCTTCTTCTGGACTGGAAGTAGCATTCCTCTTCATATAGTCAGCAACAGTTCTGGCGTATTCCAAATCCCTGGTGAGATTCCTGATGATTGGGGCTCCATCAAGGGGTTGGGCTATCGTGCTACAGTATATGGGATACTTCCCTTGAGATCCATTGCCATTCTTTACGGTCCGATCCTGCTGGCAACCATATTTGTAGTCTGGAAGGTCAAGAAAAGGAACAATCAAAAGACTGGCAAATAACATTTTTTGATGAATCTAGTTCTATAAAAGGATTCTTGTCCATTTTGCGTTAGTCATAATTCCTGATTTTTTGATGTTTCCCTGAAAAATTAACTCCCAACTCAATCTGGATTAATTGAAGGGGTTGCACGTGTTTCCACAATTTGCAAAAGCTTGTCATTCCTCTGCCTTTCTGCAAAAATGTTATTTTAAAATGAATATCGTAAAAGATTATTGAACCCCCAGAAGGTCTGCAACGATGAGGTGAATCAATTTGCCATCACGCAGTTCCACTCCCTCAACAGGCTCTCACAGGAATCCGCAAGGCTTTTGTTGGACTGTTTTGTATTTTCAGATCCCGTTTGGGAGACCGAAGGCAGGGTCGATCTCATTGTATCCTCTGATACCGAAATATACAGGATCGAGATCAAGTTCATCTCCAAGCTGGACGAGAACAGGTATCGGCTGATCGACGCCATAAAAAAAACTCGGAGCGACATTGCCACAAAAAAGCTTGACTTCCTTCTTGTGACAACCCTTGCAAAAAAATTTAGCAAGCACAAAGATTTTAAAAGGTTTGAAGGGTATTGTTTACTAGGGATACTTGTGTCAAAAGTGGAAATAGAGGAAACCCCCCCTGAAAAAC
>WAKA01000109.1 GCA_015523565.1 Candidatus Heimdallarchaeota archaeon
AATATACATAGTTTGGTTTGAAAAAACGCATTTGGAAAGGTTTGGCTAGATTTTCGACCACTTATTATTGACGGTATCGATCAACGATCTTAGATTATAATCTTAGATTATAAATATTGATGATAAAATATTCTGACAATTTTAGTGGAACTTGAAAGTGGAAGTTTCTTTCAATGATTTTCTGTCTTCGGCTTTCCTGTCTTTTGTCTTTTTTTCCTCAGTCTTTCCTGTCTTCAGTTTTCTTTGCCTCTCTTTTCTTGTCCTAAATAATTTACAATTACCCTTTTCAAGCAGTCTCTTCAAAATCTTCTATATTGTCATCTTTCAACCTTTCCTGTAAAATCAATTGTAGCTCCTCATTTCCGATGAGCCTTAACACCAAAAGATGCTCCAGTTTTTTCAACCTTGAAACAATGCACCTCAGCACATCAAGATGTCTTGTTTCAGATGCTAGTTCAATAAGTTTCTCAGGGTCATTTATTCTTTTTGCCGCACAAAACCTGACATTCTCGTCCATATCTGTTTTTGCTATTTCCATCAGGAAGTCATCATCCTCGATCTTGTCTACTGCTGTGTATCTGACCCAGTTGTCCCTGTCATCAACTGCAACTCTCTTAAGGAATTTCTGGGATTTTATGATAGATGTACATATCTCCCTTACCTTCCTATCCATTGACTTGCATATGATTTCGTACAGGATATCATCATCGTTGATTTGTTTTACTGCTTGGGCTCTGACATTGGCGTCGTCATCTGTCAGGCTTATCTCACAAAGGGATTCTATGTTTTTGATCCCATTCAACGCGGCAATCCTTACATTGGGATGTTGGTCATCGGTGGCAATTTTCATTAATATTTTTGGATCCTTCAGTTTCCACGCCGCTACATATCGGACTGTCCAATGTGTATCGTTCAAGGCAATTGATGCAACCTTTTCAAGGTTCTTGAGCTTCTTGACTGCTACTTCCCGCACACTTGGATCTGGGTCTTTTAATGCAATGAATTCCAACTTCTCCTGATCCTGTATCACTTCAACAACTGTTCTTCTCTGGGATGCATCTGGTAAATATGCAAGTTGCCTAAATAATTTGTCATCACTGACACCAGAGAATCGACGTTGGAGATTCATTTGTTCAGTAGAAGAATTTTTTAGCAATTATTAAGGAATTGGTTTTGTTCAAATTCAAAATCGAAAAAGTATCTTTCTCATTCTCCTTTTCTGTGTTTTATTGACAAATTTGCGCAGTTCCTCCTCATATCGGTCTTTTCCCTTAAAATACCCTTTTATCATTGAAAATGCAACCTTTAGGTTTTTTTTGGATATCGCTCTTCCCAATGTCAAAAGCCAGTAGTAACCCAGAGCCCTCATGGCTTCCCCATATGCAAAATAATCAGTCTTTTTGCCTGTTGGTCTCTGAAGCGTCATTTTCAGGTTTGGATAACCTTTTGCTTCATTGCCCATTGACTGTGCTTTGAAAACAGGGTAGCTTTCCCATCCAACCTTCACAGGATACATTACCCCAATACTTTCCCAAAAATCCCTTTTGATTAGTCTTCCAGTACCTCTAATTTCTGGTGTTGCTCCTATTCGTTTCATTTCTTCTTCAATGACACCTGATGCCATTACCAATTTGGGATTCTTTTCAAATTCCCCTATGAGACTTTCAACATAATCGCTTGGTAAAAGTGTATCTGCACCTAAAACTAATATGAAATCATAATCTGGTATTAATTTTTTGGCCTCCTCAAAACCCTTATTGAATGTCTCTGCGAGAATGGCCTTGCCAACAGCATTATATCCCCTGTCAGGAAGTGTCAAGACATGCGTCTTTGGAAATTGCTTAACAACATCCTCTGTACGATCCGTTGACCCATCATTGACCACAATGATCCTTTCGATTGGATAGGTTTGATTGGATAGGTGCTCCAATGTCTTGCCAATATATTTCTCTTCATTTCTGGCAGGTATGACTGCCACAACTTTTTTCATGTGTAATGAATTGAACAGTATTAATTAACCATAGCTATTGTGTCTCTCCTAGTTTATGTATCCCCAATTTGGAATTGTCTTATGCCCAAAATATGGCAAGGAAAATTATACGCTTTAAAAAATATTTGAAAAGCTCTTCTTTTCCTTTTTCAAATTTTCATTTTAACATGGACACAGTATTCAAGTCACTATTTGATTATTGCTTTACAATTGAGCTTTTTTGCTTCTTTTCCTGTAAGAACCAAATGCAGCAATTCCAATCATAATTAATATTGCAAACAACTTGATTGGAGACTTCTCTGAATTTGATGAGATTGATGTTGTTTCTGATGTTGAAGAAATTCCTGTACTTGAAATTGATGTAATGGTTGTTTTTGTTTCTGTAAACGTTGTAGTTGTAGAGAATGATGTGGTGGGTGTTGAGGTTGGGGATGAGGAGACACTGACTGTTATAGTTTCATTTACTGAAATTCCATAACTGTCTGTAACATTAATAAAGAATATGTATATACCTGCTACCAGATTTTCTAAATTGTATGAAATCTCTTCAGTGCCATTCCATGTACCGCTTTGCACAAGGGAATTATTTCGCTTGATTTCATAAGTTCCATAATCCTCGTCATAGATGACCCATGAAAGGCTCTTGTTTTCTCCTTCTGTCATTTCAACTGGCGAAGGAGTATGTTCTATTATGAGGGGATTGTAATTGATCGTTAAATTGAATGAAACAACGTATGAATTGTATCCTTCATCATAAAAGAACACATAAATCGGATGCGTTCCCACTGGGATTTGTGCCGTTTTTGCATAGATTGTAAAGTTGAAGCGGGCAATATTGCCTCCTTCTAAATATGGTGTGGATGACAATGGTCCAAAGAAAGGATCATCAATACTTACATCAAAAAGGATATCTTCATTTTCCAATGTTGGTGCTTCAACTTCACTTTCAAGAAAAGGTTCATCAAAGGGGTCTATATATTCGTCTTCAATAGTACCTTCAACAATAGGTTCTGGTTCATCGTCAAATAAGGGATCCAAAGAATCACGATTCATTTCTTTGATTATATCGGTAGATGGATCAAAAAGCGGATCTGTACTTGGATCTATATCGTCTACAAATATGAAAACATTGGTTTCCTTGGCAGAACGATCCCAAGTGGCACTATCGTAACTCAAATGAGTAATAATATTATGGAAGCCTTCTGCTGCAAATTGACTGTAAGGTACTGTGAATTGCCATACAACGGTTTCATTGGGAGGAATATCTGGAAGTGACGACATTACTGTTTCAATCGAAACAAATGTGCCATTTGGTAAAGTGGCTCCTATAAACATTCCTGCATATGTGCCATTTGCTAATCTATTTCCATCGTTTCTAGCTGTTAATGTTAATGTCATATTGCCCGCAAATGGATCAAATTCTGCAGATAGACCCTCTAGCAATACATCTGGCATTTCCATGTCTGGTTGGGGCATAAACTCCCAAAATGCAGGATTCAGGATGTTTTCAGAATCCGTGACATTGGTCATTGCATTCATTGAGAAAAGCCCTCCCTCATAAAAATTGAAAGGATCAAATGGTGCAATCGGACCATAAATTGCATATAGAAAACCGTCTGCATTCTTTGTCCAATCATTTGGTAAAAGGACAGATGAAATGCTAACAATAGGCCATGATGGATATCCCGCCGTAAAGTTAAAATCAATTGCCTGCAGATCTGAGGCATCCAATGATCCAGGCAATCTAAATTCTAAAAATATATCCTGATTTGTCCAATTTGTTGCATGGAATGGCAATTCTGTAGGATCGTACATTCCAAACCCATTATCAAGTAAAACATTCGTTTCAAGGAATTCAGTAATTATCATATCGGTAGTATATACAGGTAATGTAGGTGCCACTGATGCCCATTCTTTTGGAGCATTGTCATCCATTATAATTGGAATGCCATCAATAGATGCATTGAATTCATAAAATCCTGGAAGGGTGGGTGTGAAATCAAATGGGATTATAACATTCTCTCCAGAATCTATTGGTGGTAAGGTTGTACTTAAGATTGGAATATTTGTTCCTGTTTCTGTTTCTATGGCAGTAATTGCAAGAGTTCCTCCAAGAAACGGATTTGAGTTAACATTTATAATCTCTATGCCATATGAGATGGTATTTCCAACGAGTAGAGGTATTTCTGGAGGATTAATGAGCCATATTGGATATATGCCAACTTCTGGAGGTGGAATATAAAAGGGATCCTGTGGTGCTTCTTGAATGAAATTAAAATCGAAACCATTATGGGATTCACTTGGAAGTTGTGGAAATACATCTGGTTGGTAGGGTTGGAAATCCATCCTAAGCGACAACCATCCACTTTCTGTAGGATGCCAAATAAACTCAAAATCAAAAATTGATCCTGATGGCAAACTATCTATCCAAATACTTTCAATTGGATCGTTGTTTTGCCGACTTCCAAATATCTGCTCATAGATATGAATCCAGCCCCCATCAGGAAAACTTAATTCAGATGGGATTTCAAGACGTCCATCAAACAAATACCCGTCACTTGGCATTATTCCTGCTGTTGGGACTGTGGGTGGTGCTTGTGTTGCAGGATATAATGATCCAATTACTTCAACGGGGCTAGCGACCTTTATGGGATTCGACTTAACCCATTCCCTATATGACGAATTCTTATGAATGCTCATGTAACTTTTAATAACTTTTGCCCAATCAGTGGTCTTATTGAACCTGATTGATGCCGCCCCCTTATAGGTATAAGTTATTGGTGAATTTTTCTTGAAATAAATGGAAATTCCTGTGGCATTGACTGCGGTTCTTCCCCCGTGCCTTGCAAATCGCATGAAAAGAATTACATCAAGCACTTCTTGAATTAATTTTCTTAATCCCAAATCATCAACAGCACGTTGAAGAAGCTCTAAAAATTGATACAAGTCGATTTGGTTGCCATCTCCAAATTCATAACTATGATTCCGAGCCCATTCAATTGCTCTGGCAATTTTCCATTGGATCGTCTTGTTTTGTAACATCTTTGATAACTTTTTGGTGAATGCTTTCATAGCCTGTTCAAATTTATGGGAATAACTTGCCATGTCTATTGCAACCAATGTTGTCTTGTTTTTCTTCAACATGCCATAGTATTTTCCATAGGTTCCCACTATTATCCTCCCAAAATCATATTCTGTATTATTACAGGAACCTTTTCCAAATTCCCTGAATAATGCATAGTAATCCCATCCCTCTCCTGGCTCTGTCTCTTCTGAAGCAACCATGACATTAGTCAGTCCAACAAATTCAGAAACTACTTCAGAAGCGGCCATGAGGCAGGCATCAAATCCTAAAAGATCTAATGGCTTACCTGCATCTCTCTTGTAATTTTGGAGAACCCGTCGGATTTCCGGCAATTGCAATATGTCATTTTTGTTCCCCTCATCAACACTCACTCCCATGTCTCCAGCGCCATGATTCCAGATAATAAGTGCAACCTTTTCACTTTGGCATTGTTGTCTTCCCCATTTCACAAAATCATCCAATGTTTTACCACTGGCCATGTTTACCTCTCCAAGATCCTGTCTTGGAATTAACGAACCATTGCTTGCAAGCTGGTATCGTCTTGCTCCTGTATATTCTTTTGACTCACCTGGAAGAGGTTCTGAAGTATATCCTTTAGCGGTATTATTGCTGCTATGGCGGTCTATTTGAATCAGGACACACGCACAATCAGATAAAAATTTTGAGCCTTTTAACATCTCTTTAATGTCTTTGATAGCTTCGTTCTCCAAATCATTATCTGCATTAATGTAAATGAGGATTGTCCATTTGACAGTACCAGTTACCAATATTGTATCCTGTTTACCGTTGACCGAAGGGTTGGACAAATCTTTCAAAACATCTGAAAGAGTTTGAATTTCTCCAGTCTTGGTCAATTGAATCTGCTTATTTACATTTAATTGCGGAAATTGAATGTCATTGTTCATTGATGTGGCAATTGGTACAACCAACAATACATAAACAATGCTCAAAATAAAAATATACCTTGAAACTCCCTTTATGCTTACCATCTTGATCATCACCGTCAGGTCTTCTTGTTAAGAAAAAGACGATAAATGATTGATTAGGCAAACTGCTATTCATAAATAAATCAATTTCCCTTAAATATGTTATCTGTCATTGTAGGTTAAATCTTTAGGTTTCTTAAAGTGAAACTATTGATATTCTTTATGGGCATAGGACAAAAAAAATTTAAGTTATGTTCAAAATATCATGAAGTAAAACTAAACGAGTAAAAACTATATTGGAAAGTTACATTTCCATTATAAGGTTTTGTAAAGTGTTGTATAATTTTTTGGAAATCATTTTTTGTCGAACCATTCTTTCTTGATTTTCTTCCTTTTTTCTTTTTGCCTTTGATATTCCTTAGTGTCTACTTTCATGATATGAGTTTCAAATGTATTCATCTGTTCAACAACTATATCTACCCACTCCTGGAGCTTTTGAATAATTTCCGCTTTGAGTTGTTCCATCGGTTTGGGTCTATAGATATATTTGAATTTGAACTTCTTTCCTTCGCCTTTTATCATTTCTCTTGTACAGAGTTCCTTTTTCAAGAGAGTATTCAATCCTGTAGTCACTTTGTTTCTAAACCACGCTTTTCCTGTATGTTCCATAAGTGTATCAACATCAGTTTCCATGAGTTGGTAAAGACTTACAAGAATGATATATTCCATGTGTGAAAGGTTGAAAAATGATTTCACCAATGACTCTAAGTCTTTTGGATTTTTTAGGAGAGCTTCAATGGAAGGTTTCTGCATGTCTATTCCTCATCCTTAATAAGTTCAAAAAGTGAGCTGAATGCTTTAATATCAAGGTTAACGAGGTTTAATAACATTATGCTTGTAAGAAGAAAAGCTGTGTTCATAATAAGGAAATGGAAACTTTCCAATTGGGATTTATTGTCATCATCAGAAATGAGAAAGATTGCCATAATTGTAATATAAAGAAAAGTCAGGAGAATTAAAGAAATTCTTGTTTTTTTCCAAAGTGGTTCTGCTGTACTGTCTTTGAGTATTTCCATCAGTTTGTTAGTTCTTCCGATGACAATCCCCATAAATAGTATACTTACAGCAAGTATAGTGTGGAGTCCAATATCAACCCATGACATAATCATATCTTGATTTATACTCTTTTTAAACTCTCACTGCTTTTGATCAAAAAACTGAAATTAGTTTTACTATTATGTTAAATCTTCCAAGTCTTTATTTAGACCTTGATTTCTATTCTAATCGTATTTTGGTCATTTAATGATTGGTTGTCCGCAACAATTAAATATACTTCCCTTCAGTATATCAATTGATGTTTCAAAATATACTTCAGTAAAGTATATTTTTGGAAACAGGATCTGGTGATGAAAAATGAAGAAGATTATTGGTTTTTCCATTCTTTGTCTTTTCCTCATGTCATTCTTGCCAGCCTTTGCACAAGAAGGTGAGCATGGAGGGCATGGGTCTATTGAAAATTTCTGTCATGAGCCGACACGGAGTATTGTGATCGGAACCGCAGCAGAAGGAAAGAAATTCAACGTAACGCAAGTCAATGTCGAGAAAGGGGAATGCGTTACTATCATGTTTGTGAATACTCAGGATGCAGAACATGACTTTGCACTTCATTTCGCTAATGGAACAGAGTATTTCGGTTTGCATATAGTAGGCAATGGCACAGCCCAAATGAAAATGGTAAATGCTCTTATGCCAAATGAAGATACTGTCATGCCATACTGGTGCACTGTTGAAGATCATAAGGATCAAGGTATGACTGGCGAGATTATTGTCGGCAAGGGTCTTGTAAGTGGTGAAGAAAGAAGCCTTGGCTTTAATTTCTTTGTTACCTTGCTGTCTTCTATTGTCATGGCAATAATATTCCAGAAAAAACAACGGTGATTTTTATGAAATCTCGATTTTTTTTTTTACTGACAAGTTTATTATGGTTCGTTTTACCGGTTTCAGCAGAAAGTAACCTATCTGAACTTTATGATCGCCTCTTTCTTGAGGTGCTTATTTTGTCTGTCATTGTTTTTACCTTAGTGGTTATTCTTTGGGTTTACATGATACTTAAGTTCAGAAAGGGGAAAGTTGATGCAATTGAAAAATATCCTGTCAGTTTTCATAAGAAGCTCCAAATAACATGGATTGCAGTTCCCATTTTCATTGGACTGTTATTGTTGGCAATGTCCCTTCCTGCTCTTTCTGAATTTCAAAAGGAGCTTTCTACTCCTGTGGCTGATGAAACGATAGTTGTTGAGGCAACTGACAATTGGCAGTGGAAATTCTACAAGGGAGATCAAGTATATCGACCTGTGACTGATGAAAACGGTATTTCTATGACTACCCTTCCTTTAGAATCGGGTAGAACCTACAAGTTTGTCCTATGGTCAACTGGTGAAAAGCCAATTATCCATTCATTCTATGTTTACGAACTGAATTTCAAAATGGATGTGGTTCCACATAAAAACAACACTATCACAGTTACAATCAACTCTCCAGGTTCTTATCTTGTACTCTGTGCAGAATATTGTGGTGCCCGGCATTCAATGATGCGTGGTGTTTTGGAGGTGAGTTGATGATGCATCATCATTCTGGTTCATTTTGGAAAAATCCCAAACGGATTTTTGGAACTACTAATGCCCAGGAAATTGGACTGCTTTATTTCGTAGCTTCTATTATCAATATTGCCATTGCGGGAAGTTATGCCCTTCTTATTAGATTAGAGCTTTGGGATCCCCTTCCATCCTTCTTCAAGAGTCCTATTGAATATAATGTTGCTTTCACCCTTCATGGAACTGCTATGGTTTTCTTGGTTATAGTTCCTCTTGGTGCAGGTTTTGGAAATCTTCTTATTCCACGAATGGTTGCTTCTGTCAATGAAGACATGTATTGGCCAAAATGGAATAACTTTGCGTTTTGGCTAATCCCATTCGGTTCAATTTTGATTTGGTCTTCTCAAGCATATGCAGGTTGGACTGCTTATGCACCTCTGTCGGTAGTAACAGAGGGTGTTGACCTGTGGATCTTAGGATTGATTGTCATTGGTGTCTCTTCATCCATTGGCTCCCTCAATTTTATTCTTACAATCTGGAAAGGGAAGGCACCATATGTTAAATGGATGGAAATGGACATGTTTGTTTGGGGAACCCTATTTACCTCCATTCTTTTGTTGTTGACTACCCCTGTCATCAGCATTGCGCTTTTCATGGTATTTATGGATCGTAATATGAACACTCATTTCTTTAATCCAGACTATTCCAATCCAATTATCTATCAGCACCTTTTCTGGTTTTTTGCACATCCAGAGGTATACGTGCTTTTATTACCAGCGGCTTCTCTTGTTACTATGTTTATATCCAAGTTTTCAGGAAGACCAGTCTTCGGTTATCGTTCAATCTTAGGTGCAATGTTCAGTATAGTGCTCATGTCATTCATTGTTTGGGCTCATCACATGTATACTACAGGCATCAATCCCTTTGTAAGATTTCCATTCAACTTTTTCACATACATAATTGCTGTTCCTTCTGGTGTTTTGGTCTTTTTCTGGTTATTTAACATGTATAAGGGTAAAATTTCATTCCATGAGCCAATGCTGTTTTCTTTGGCATTTATTATCTTGTTTACAATTGGAGGTATAACTGGTGAATTCCTTAATGACCTACCTTTGGATTTTGTCTTGCAGGATACATATTGGGTTGTTGGTCATTTCCATTTTGTCGTTGCTTCATCAATCCTATCTGCCCTATATGGTGCCTTTTACTATTACTATCCCGATATGACTGGAAAAATGTACAACAGGTTAACCGCAAAGCTTCACTTCTGGTTTTGGGTGGTCGGTTCATTTATTGCCTTCTGGGGGTTTACTATGCTGGGAATGGAAGGCATGCCAAGACGCTATTATACCTATCCCGCAAAATTTCAGTATTGGCACCAAGTTGCAACTGTAGGCGCTTTTATGATGGGAATCGGTTTCACGTTTTTCATTTCTTCAATGATATTGGGTTACTTTAAAGGAGAAGAAGTTAAAGATCCAAATAACCCATTTGGAGAAGAAAATTCAGCATATAATTTTCCTAAACCCTTCACACGGTATCTCAAGGAAGAAAAGGGTGTAGACATTCAGATAGAGCACAAACTTACTTTCCTCACTCCATTAGGATCTATTGCTGTGATATTTCCTTTGTTGGCATTGATTTCATCAAACGAAATAGGACCATTCCACGATTCAATCATTGCCGCAGAAAGAGGATTCTTTGCAAAATATCTCGCACCAAAAGTTTGGACCATGATTTTCTTAGGACTCTTTGTAGTCTACATGGCATTTCTTTTCTTTATCGAATCTGGAAAGAAAGGTGGATCTCACCCTCTTGACGTTTACAAAAAAGATAGACATTGGGAAATGTGGACCTTCCTCTTATCTGAGGTCATATTTTTTGCAACATTGATAGGATATTCATTGACTATCCGCCTACGAGCAACTGATTGGCCAAATCCGCATGAATATCTTAATGTGGATTTGACAGCTATCAACACTTTTATTCTAATTATCAGTTCATTTACCATGGCAATGGCTGTCAATTCAATAAAAATGGGTGATCAGAAGAAATTAAAATTATTTCTGATCGCTACAATTCTGTTGGGAATCACATTTATCAGTATCCAAGCAAAAGAATATTTGGATCTTTTCCATGAAGGAAATATTGCTTTAACTACTGATGCAAGGTTTAAATTGTATAGTTCCACCTTTTTCTTGCAAACTGGTTTTCATGGACTTCATGTTATCATTGGTATCATTTTTCTTATTTTCGTGTTCATTAGGGCAGTCAGAGGCGGATATGATAAGGATAACCATGAATATGTGGAATACATTGGATTGTATTGGCATTTTGTTGATCTTGTCTGGGTATTCCTATTCATGCTCCTTTACTTGATTTGAGGTGATGTTATGGAAAATCATGCAAAAACATATACAATTACATTGGCAATTTTATTGGTGATAACAATCATTGAATATATTGTTAATTTCATGGAAACTAGTGTCATTAAAATCATCATTCTTAGTATACTTTCTTTTGTTAAGGCATTTTTCATCGTTGCTATTTTCATGCATGTTAAGTACCAAAAAGACAGGAATGTAATTATTTTCTTTGGTTTCCTTATTCCATTGATTCTTATTGTCTATCTCGCAGTTATGATATACTTTGACTTTGGAATTTCTGTTGCAAATTAATCGACTTTTATTCATTAAATTCATATTTTCCTAACCTTTCTTTACACAAATAGTGTTTCTTTACTTGTATTTTGGAATATTCAAAGGCAAATCAAACAAATAAGACTTGGCAAAAATGTGAGCAACAGAAGAGCAAAATTTGAAGGAATATTCAAAAATCTATCTTGCTCTTCCACCTGAAGTTTCATTTTTAAGAAAAAAAGAGTTATTCCATATAAGATAAAGGAAAGTGTGAAAAGTACAAGAATGCCACCAGTCTCTAGATAAAGAGCACCAAGTTGAGGAAGCATTCCATTTGTCTGCCACCTATTCGTAATTTTTCTTGGAAATTTTTCAGCATCCCAAAGCATTATCAAGGAAAGCAACGAAATCTGAAACAATAATTGCATCAAAAAAAAAGGAATAGATAGGATAATAAGAATTTTATCGATAGGTCTCCAATAAACCAAAT
>WAKA01000110.1 GCA_015523565.1 Candidatus Heimdallarchaeota archaeon
CAAACATCAACAGCACCATCATTCTCTTTCCCAATCCAATGAGAGAGAGGAGAAGGTCAATAACAAGATAACGGTAGTGCACATCAATAAATGGCATGAAAAATTTCAGAATGCCGACCAATACAGCAGAACCCGTAACAATTGACATCATCCATTTGATTGGCAAAGAAAAGTCGGAAGCCATAATTTTCCTAAAAACATTGAATTTCAGGAAGAAATCTAAAAACCTCCCTTCTAATAGCATTGCCATCAGAAAGACTGACAGATAAAAATCGTGTAAAAACTAAAAATGTAAAGTTACACCTTTTTCCTTTTGCCTTAAAATAGAGGAGTTATTTTGACACCAAAAAAAATCAATTAGTTTAGATTTACCAGAAAGTTAGTTGGCTTTATCCTCCTTATCTTTCAAGGCTGGAATTCAATATGTATGTCATTTTTATAGTCTAGTATATAATAAGCGTCATTTCGCAATTTAATTTCCTCCTTCAGCCGATTAAAGTCAAATTCTGATTTCTTCATGCGCTTGTCAACTGAAAGGTACCAAAGATGTTGCAGATTATGTATTGAAGGAGGTAAACTTTTCAGTTTAGGATTGTCCGCTAGATAAAGAACTTCCAAATTTTCCAGCTGGTCTATTTGTGAAGGCAATTCAGACACCAGAGTTCCAGAAAACAAAAGTCGTCTCAGATTTTGAAGCTCAAGAATAAATGATGGAAATTGATCCAATGGAATCACTGCTATATAGAGTGAAATAAGCTTTTTCAAATTAAGAAGGTAGGGCAATTCCTTAACGTTTTCTAACGAATACAAAGCCAAATACCTTAAATTGGAAAGAGTGTTTAAGGCTTTTGGGATCTCAGTGATTGGGTGGTTTAAAATGGTCAGGGCTTGAAGTTTCGACAAACTCTTGAAATTGCCATGTAATTTTTCAATTCCTTTTCTTTTTCGATTATGCATCACCCCTTCAATTCCTATCCTACCAAGATTTGGACATTTGATTTGGTCAACGTCAAAATTGGGAGAACAATCAGTCACTCCAAAATAGAACAAAGTTGGAAACTGAATCTCAAGCCCATCAAGAAACCAATCTGAAACATTCGAATGTTTTTCTAAATCAAGAAAAAGGTATCGCAAATGATCTATTGTTTCAAGCAGCTCAAGAAGTTTTGAATACTCCTTGCTCTTCCTTGTCGCCTTGACAGTGAGAAACAGTGTTTCTTGACCATAAACTATTGCCTTTGATTTGTAACCGATAGCTTTCAAATCCTCTTGGAGTTTCACTACTGAAGGAGGAAGAATCTTCCTACGGAACCATTTCATGAAGCCATTACCACCTTCAGCTTAATATATCCTACGTAAAGTGCCATTCCTAGATGGATTATTCCTAACACAATGAGAATTGGCGAAAATACCTTTTCCGCAGCGGGTTTGAGAAATGTGGTGGGCAACAGACCAAGAAAGCCTCCGAGAACCGCAAAGAGCAGTGTTACAAGATTGTCCGCCCCGTCCCGCAAGAGATCGTAAATATTGGGGGCAACGGAGAACAAGCCAACCAGCCAAAGAACAAGATTTGTGATCATATTGATGATGTTGCTCCTGAATGCCCCTTGGACAAGACGAATGGCATAACCAATTTTAAAAGTATTTACGTATCCTTGAAGGAAATTTGATGGATTTTGCAAACGTTTTGGATCTTTTGCAATCCAAGGTGGTTTTCCAGCCCTTGCCATGACGGATGAGATGAGGGAGACCCCAATACCGAGATGAACCAGAAGCACCCTATCCAAAAACTTTTTCTGATCCCCAATAGCCCAAGCTCTGAGCTTTTTATCGATCCCGAAATCACTCATTATTCCAACTATTGTCTGTCCGAGAGTCAATGCAATGACTGCAAGGTACATCTTCGGATCTACAGGTGCACTTTCGCCAACCTTTAGGGATAGCGAAACCAAGGTCATCACCGTTATCCATATACCTACAAGAGCCTTATCGTAATCTTTTATGTAGTCACCCACTCCTAAAGTTTCGAAGGTGTGCTGAGGATTTCTCAGAGGACTGTTTATCCTCAACCCAACATCATTGTTGACAATGAAATTAAACCCATTTGCATCAGATATGAATTGAAGTGTCAGAACAGAAACTCCATTTTGCTGAATGGCCACACCGTCTGTCACCATTATTGCCTGTCCACCATCCAATTCCGCTAATATACTGAACACTGCAAACAGGGCGGCAATTGCAACTTGTTTGATGGTCGCATGAATGGCCGCTATAACAGTGTCGGCAATGAACTGCCCCGCCGCCTTGATGCCGTCCCATGCCTGTTGCATTGCGTTTTTCATGGTCTGCATCACAGACCCCGCAAAGCCGAAGATGTCGTTCACCACATCGGCAAGCGTGTCAGAGGCACTCCGTCCCAGTGTCTGCATGCCCGCCTTCCAGACTGCATTCAGTGCGGTGTTGGGAGCGAC
>WAKA01000111.1 GCA_015523565.1 Candidatus Heimdallarchaeota archaeon
GTCTATAGTAGTGAGAAAATAATACATTTTAGGTTCGATAGTATAGAACTTATTTTTAGTGTGTTTCATAAGAATAAAATTAAATTTTTATAAAAGAATTAATATAATTATAATGTAATACACCAAAAAGAAAAACAAACGAAATAAATAAAAGAGATTGGCGGAAGAGTCGGGGGAACCAAAAAAATACCCATTTTCGAACATTTATTAAGGGGAGTGCAATTGGATATTCATGGATTCTGAATCATCAATGAAATATGACATTTTTGTGACCAAAGGACTTGGCAATAATTCGTATTTGGTGGAATCAGGCGGGGAGGCATTTTTGATTGATCCGCAACGGGATGCATGGAGATTTTTGGATTTGGCTTATAAAAAGGACATAGGTGTGAAGTATGTATTTGAGACGCATGTGCATAACGATTATGTATCAGGCATGCATCAAGTCAGGGAAGAGACAGGTGCAGTTTTGGCGTTGCCAGGAGAAGGGAAGTACGAGTTCAGCCATAAAGCCATGAAAGAGGGGGACACCATAGTTGTTGGAGATGTAGAGGTCGTTGCAATGGCGACGCCAGGACATACATACGAGCACATGTCATGGTTGGTCAGAGAGCGGGAGACAAGAAGGGAGGTTGCCATATTCACAGGAGGTTCATTGATTGTCGGCAGTGCGGGCAGGACTGACCTTTTGGGTCACCATCATCATCCGATTTTGACGGAGCACCAATTTGAGACGATGCAGAAGTACAAGGCACTTCCCAAAGACCTCCCGGTTCTGCCTACACATGGGGCAGGCAGTTTTTGTACATCGAAGAACCCGTCAGACCAGCGGGTGACGTCAATAGGGAGGGAATTGCAGACCAATGCCGCGTTCATGAGCAGGACATTGGAGGAGTTTTCAAATATCGTGAATACAGGTCTGAGGCGTTATCCGACGTATTACAAATATATGGCAGGGTTGAACAGGAGGGGAGTTGAAGTTTACAGGGAGTTGCCCTTGCCGGATAACCTGAAGGAGTTGCCTTCGGGTTTGGTGGTTGTGGATATGCGAGAGAGGCAGAGGTTTGCGTCGTTTCATTTGAGGGGGTCAATGAACATAGAGATTACACCGTCGTTTGCGAGTTACTATGGGTGGTTGTTGCCGATTGATGTGAGGACGGTATTGGTGGTTCCCGACCCGATAAGGGAGAATCTCAGGGAGGCAATGGTTCAGCTGTTCCGAATTGGGTTTGAGAAGACTGTTGAGGGATATATAACGGAGTTTCAATTGAAGGAGATGCAAGAGACAGGCAGAGGCAGTTTTGCATCATATGAGGTTGGATACGAGTCGGAGTTGGCGGATTTGCTGAGGAAGGGGGCCAATCCCAGGATTTTGGATGTAAGGGATCCTGCTGAGGTTGATGATCTTCCTTTGCAAGGGGCGGAGAACATTTTCTTTGCGGAGATTCCAAGGGCGGAGATTTTGGATGGGCAGGGCTCATGGGTGCTTTGTGTTTCTGGGGAGCGGTCTGCGGTAGCGGCAAGCCTTTTGGAACAAAAGAGTGTCAAGCCCATTCCATTGGTGGATGGGGGTGTCCCGACATTGTTGGAGAGGTTACAGAGAGGAGCATGATAGGATAGGGAGGGGGAAAGAGGAGGCATGACAGGGCAAGGGAGATTATGGGGGATATCAGTTTATCAGAAACAGATGGGCAGATTGGGAAGGTTTTTTGCATTTTGTGGATGTATTCGTTTGTGATAGAATTCAGAGAGGAAAATCCAGTCAGTGAGGAGGAAGCGACAGAGTTTCTTTATTCGGCGTCGCCAGATTCCTTGGGGTTGCTTGGGGACATGGTCATAGGTGATGGGGAAAGCGAATGTGTTGCCCTATTCATCCATGGTTTCACGGGCACAAACTTGGAGAATTTATATCTTGCGAATAAGCTGGCACGGCAGGGGATCAGGAGTTATCTGGTATTGTTACCAGGTCATGGGCAGGATTATGAGGCATTGCGTCGAACCAGCGGCAGGGATTGGATTGGGAAGGCAAAGGATGCATTGGTGCAGGTAAGGTCAGCCCATCCTGACAGCAAGCTGTTTTTGGTTGGGCATTCATTGGGAGGACCGATTGCAGTCAATGCGTTGTTGGACAGTGGTGTTGAGATTGATGGGTTGGTTCTTTTGGCATCTCCATTCCATTATTCATTTTTGCAGAGGTTGCGGGTGCAATTGTTTAGGAGGTTCCCGATTAAGATTCCCTTTTCAGGGTTCAGGTTTTCGGACAAGAAGCTGTACCAAAACTCATTGGTAGATCATTTTGATGGGAGTTGCAAGTACATATACATGAAGAGTGCGGGGGATGCATTTGATGTGATGTCATGGGCATACAGGAAGCTTTCAAGGTTGAGGGTTCCCGTGTTGCTTGTTTATTCAAAGATAGACTACAGGGTTCCTCTTTCGCAAGCGTATCTTTTCAGGAGGTTTGTTCCTGATGCGGAACTTCAGGTATTTGATCGGGGGAACCACGTGTTGCATATTGATATGGATAGGGAAGAGATTTCGGAAGCAGTTTTGGGATGGATGGTGAAGAGAGGGGGATGCCGTTGACCGATTTTAGGAGCGAGAGGTTGCATGGTTGGGGGGTTGGAGAGGACGAGAAAGTGTATTGGGGCAAGATAATAAAGTATGTTGGAGAAGTGTGTTGGAAATAGGCAATGGAGTAAAGTATATTGAGGTAGTGAACACAAAATCAAAAATGTTTAAATAATTCAGATTGGAAATGTTGGGACAAGGAAGAAAAAATGCATGGAGACACGGGCCAAAGCTTGTTGAAGAAGGATCGAATGGCGTTGAAGGCGTTAAGGAGCTATGTAACAGAGCAGTTGTATGAGAGAATTAGTTATAATGTTGAAAACGGACGGGTTGTTTCATTTGAGTTTTTGGGGATGCATGACCAGGACGGGAGACCCCTTCCCGAAGAGTTGGGAGAACTGACTGGTTTGAGATATTTGGGGTTGCAAGGGCTATTTATGAAAGATTTTCCGGAAATCATTTATAACTTGACGAATCTAGTCGAATTGGATCTGGCAGGGAATAGTTTTTCGAGTATTCCCAAGGGGATTGGCAACCTGAGGCAATTACGTTTTTTGAACATCTCGAACAACAGTCGACTGGAGCGATTGCCAAGTGACATGGGTGAGCTGGAGAACTTGGAGAGGCTGAAGGCAACATTCTGCAACTTGAAAAATTTGCCGAGAGGCATTGGCAGTTTAAAGTCCATAAAATCGTTGCATCTTTCAAACAACAGGTTTCATGATTTTCCTGTGCAAATCACAGGAATGGAAGCTTTGGAGGAGCTTTTGCTATCCAACAATTACATTAAGGCATTACCTCCAGAAATTTCGAGGCTGAAGAACCTTAAGGTATTGAAGCTTGACGGTAACTGGTTGACGGAGTTGCCGGGGTCGATTGGGAACTTGGGGGGATTAGAGGTATTTGATCTTTCCAAGAATAAATTAATGGACTTGCCGGGCTCGATTGGGAGCTTAAATAGACTTAAGAGCCTATTGTTGGAGAAGAACAGGCTGCAATCCATTCCATATTCAATAGGGTTCCTAGAAAGGCTTCAAGAATTGAACTTGAAGAACAATGATCTCACAAGGCTACCTGAGAGCATTGGTGATTTGCTTGATCTGCAAAAGCTGGACATAAGCAACAACAAGCTGAAATCATTGCCATGTAGTATCGGGGCTCTAGCATTGTTGAAACGGTTATTGCTGGAGGGCAACAGGATCATGCGGCTTCCTGATGAGTTGGGGAACTTAAAGGTGTTGGAGGAATTATTGTTGGGCAACAACAGGTTAGTTACGATACCTGACACGATTGGAGGGTTGAAGATGCTGAAATGGTTGAATCTTCCCAATAACAGGTTAGTTTCAATACCAGACTCAATTGGGGAGTTAAGGCAGTTGAAATGGTTGATTTTGAAGAATAACAGGTTGAAGGACATTCCACGGGAGATTGCCCAACTTTCGCGGCTGAGCATATTGAATCTGAATTGCAACAGGATACAAAAGCTTCCTGAGGAGATAGGTTCAATGAAAAACTTGGAGATGTTGTTTTTGGAGGACAATAAGCTGGAAGCATTGCCTGATGCATTATTTTCAGGGAATGAAAGGTTGTACAAGACAATCCTGAAGGGAAATCCAATGCCTCCGTTTTCAAAATTGGGGGAATATCCCAACTGGATGTTCAATCTAGATCCCTGCAAACACAGGGTGAAGGTGGATAGTGAATGGATTAGGGGATCTAAGGTCGCAATAAGGCGTTTTTTCAAGATGTTGGGTCTTGATGACAAGTGTTTTCCATTTGTAACCGATGAGGATTATTAGTGATATGTGGGTAGAATGCGATTGGAGAACCAGAGGGAATGGAGAGCAATGGGTGCATAGGCGTTGGGAATGGAGGACGATGGACTTTTTTGAAAATGGGAGATTTTGCATGAGTTATTTTGGGGTTTGGGCAGGGTTCCTTCCCCAAAAATATATGAAACATATTTATATGAAACATATTTATAGGACACCCCTTTTAATTTGTTCAACCGAAGATACCCGTTCTCATCCAATTGGCAAGGATTTACAGTCTTAATGGGAACTGTTGCTTTGTAAGCCAAATATTGATGAAGGAGATGACATATGATGAATGATGATGAAATCCTCAAACAACTCTGCAAGGACATTGCGATAGACTATAAACTAGTCACCCAATATACCCATACGGCATTTGAAGGAGACCGATTGGTCAAATTGGATCTTTCTGACATGAACATTGAGAAGTTACCAAAGGTCATTGGTAAATTGAGACATGTTAGCGAACTAGATCTGTCTAGAAACCATTTGACTGCATTACCCCCCGAAATTGGAAATTTGGGGAATCTAGTTGGCTTGTATCTGGATGAGAATCGGTTGCAATCCCTTCCAGAAGAAATATCAAACTTGAAAAATTTGACACACCTTTACCTGTCTGGGAATAAGCTGACCTTCTTACCAGATGGCATCCGAAAACTATCGGCATTGGAGGCTTTAGTGCTGAAAAGCAATCAACTTGCGGAATTGCCCTCAAAAATTAAGGGATTGAGAAATTTGAAAGACTTGGATCTGTATGACAATCACTTAAGCAGTTTGCCGCCTGAATTCGCAAGATTAACGAATTTGACAGCCCTGATTCTAAGTAAAAATCCCCTGAAAAAACTCCCCCTCCTGAATTTGCCAAAATTGAAGTATCTTGATCTTAGCCAAACAAAGTTGCCGCAAGAAATGCAGGTTCTTGCTAGAACAGAATCAGAATGCAAAGAACTTCTCAAGAAAATAAGACAATACTACGAAAAATGAGCCTCTGGAATTTGGATACCAATGCACAATTGGAAAATGAAAAAACAAAAAAAACGAACATGCCATAAAACAATCTTTATTTCACTACCAAACTCAATTCAAAACCGTGGAAATTGTCCTTTTGTCATTTCTCATTTTCACAGAAACATACATTGCCATCAACATTCTTGGAATATTCGTCCTGAACAACAACCTTGCGATCTTCTGGAATAAAAAAGGTTATGCACTCCCATTCAATGCCCAACTTAAAACAGTCGGCAAAATAAATTATTGGGTCGCCAAGAATCCGTCAGGAAAGCATTCTGCTGTGGTCATCCTGCACGGATGGGGTGAAAACAGTTTGCAAATGATCCGCCAAGCAGAATTGTATTGGGAATTGGGATATGACCTGTATCTCATTGACGGTCCTGGTCATGGGATGAACGGCTGGTATTGGTTCCCTACAGGCGTAGCTTATTCTGAATTTACACACTGTGTGATACAGGCAGAAAGACTTTCAGAGCCATTGATCCATGGACTTTCCTTCGGCGCAATTGCGGCAACAATCCTTGCCATCCGCCACCCGGAAATCCCATCGGTATTGATCCTTGAGGCTGTTCCATCAAGGCTTGACGACGTCTATGCTGATTTCTTGAGGTTCGCGAAAATCCCCCCAATCCTGTTTGCTCTGACGACTTGGATGTCTAAACTCATCTTCTCCTTGAGATACAGACATGAATTTCCCCAAAAATATTCTTTCAAGAACCTAAAAATGCCAACCCTCATCATTTATGGAGAAAAGGATAATATGTTCTCCCTCGACAAGCATTTTCCCGTCATTCTCAATGACCTCAAGCAAAACCCCCTTGCCAAAACATGGATTGCAAACGGCAAAGGACATGCAAATATTTCCACACATCCCCAATTCAAAAATCAAATCACGGATTTCCTCAATGCCATCCCACATCCCTTTTGATAGTGTCAGGGCAATGGTTAGAAGTTGAATATGAAAAGGGGCTATTCATTTCCGTTCTTTTTTCCCACAAGCCTTTCAAGGATGGACATGACATTTTTCTGGAAATCGTCAAATTTATCATGAAGACTGTTGACATCATTTTGAAGTTGTTTGATCTCGTTTTCGACATTTTCTACTTTGTTTTCTAACGCATCCACCTTGGTCTCTACTTTGTTTTCTAACGAATCCACCTTGTCTTCGACAGCTGTTATGTGTTTTGTCTGGTCGTGGTTGAGCTCACTAAGTTTTTCAATGTCCTTTGAATGC
>WAKA01000112.1 GCA_015523565.1 Candidatus Heimdallarchaeota archaeon
GTGCCATACAGTGTCGGTTCTTGGACTTATTCAATCGCATTTTATAGTTCCGATCTGTATCCTTCTACTAGTTATATTCAATATATTCTCTCGCAGGTTATCCTGATGTTTTTGACTTCTTTAGTTTTTACAATTGCCATGTACAGGTTTCTTAGTTCTGTTATGGAAAAAAGACATGACTTAAGGCTGTATATTGCCCTGACGTTAATTTCACTTACCATGCTGTTCACTCAGATCTGGGCATGGAAGTCATTGTCATTGGCTCCTGGGGGATGGCTGAAAAAAGAACTGGATACATTGAACACTGATGGTTGGAAGCTTGGTATTTTGCCTCTTCCGTTAAACACCTCTGGAAGTGCTCGATACACCTTTTTAAATGCTTTATTGCTTATTTGTATTGTTTCTGGGTTGATTTCAACCCTTTTAACTGCAATTGTCCTAAGCAAGAAAATTAAGCAATTGGAAATAAAGAGGGAGGAACTGGAAAAGACAAGTCAAAAACTACCCAAAACAAAATCACAGATAATCGGGTCTTTTGTCTTTTATGTCGTTTTAATATCATTTCTTGTTTGGACTGTCACTCCAGTGATCTACACCTTTTTGCTTTCACTAAGTGATGCCGCAGATCTTCGCAATAAAAATGTCTTGCCGCATAATCCATTAGACAATTTCTTCATTAATTACTCCAGCGTAATTTTTGTTTTAAATAAAAACAGCTCATCTTTTTCATCATCCTTTGTGATTTCATTGCAATTGGGATTCTTTACTGCATTGGGTGGTCTTTCCATTGCACTTCCTGCGGCATATGCCATTTCCCGTTTTAGGTTCCATGGAAGAAATGCAACACAATTTTTGGTTCTGGCAACCCAAATGTTTCCTGGAATAATCCTTCTCATTCCACAATTCATAATCTGGGCAAAACTTGGTTTTTTCAGTGGAGATAGAACCATTCACTTTCTTGGATTGAAGATTCTTGTTCCTGGTGGCGACATGAAATTATTGGGACTGTTGCTCGCCTACTTTGTAGGGGCAATCGCCTATAATGTTTGGATGATGAAAGGATATTTTGATACACTCCCCTATGACTTGGAAGAGGCCGCCCTTATTGATGGTTCCTCAACCATCGGTGCATTTCTCAGAATTGCCCTTCCGTTGTCTGCACCTGGAATGGTTGCAGTCTCAATTTTCACATTCCTTGGTGCATGGAATGAATTTGCGTTGGCACAGATCTTTGTTGGTGAGAAAAATCAATTCTCCCCTCTGCCATTGATGTTTTATGAATATCAAAATACGTCTGCCCCAGACAATCCCCCTTATTTTGAACTGCTAAGTGCATTCAGCATTTTGGCGGCATTACCGATCATGATTGTTTTCATGAGTCTCCAAAAACTTCTGACTGGCGGTTGGACCAGTGGAGGCGTTAAGTGAGAGGTGAAAAAATGGCTGTTGTAAAGTTTGAAAATATCACTAAAGATTTTGGTTCTGGCAAACCCGCTGTTGACAATTTGAATTTGGAAATCCAAGACGAGGAATTCTTGGTGCTTGTTGGTCCATCTGGCTGCGGAAAAACAACAACCCTGCGAATGTTGGCAGGATTGGAGACCCCTACTTCTGGCAGGGTTTACATTGACGGCAAAGATGTTACCAATCTGCCTCCCAAAGACAGGGATATTGCAATGGTTTTCCAATCATATGCTCTTTACCCCCATTTTTCAGTTCGTGACAACTTGGCTTTCGGACTTAAAAACAGGGAACTGAAATCCTCTGAAAAGTTACTTGTCTCTATAATGAAACTTCTAATCTATTCCTTCATTATTCTGGCTATGTTTCTCGTTGCAAAAATCCTTGATCTGGTTATTTTCAATGGATCCCAAAACCTGTTTTTTTCATCCTTCATGCTTGCCTTCTTTATGGGACTGATTGTTTACCCTGAGTTAAGAACCACCATCGAATATGTTGCCCTGAAATTTTCATCAAAATTTCTGCCTCAAATACAGGACTACATTGAGAAAAACAAGGAAATCCAAGAACGCGTGGAAGAGGTTGCAAAAAGCCTTCAAATTGAAGAATTGCTTGACCGAAAACCCAAACAGCTTTCTGGCGGTCAAAGGCAAAGGGTTGCAGTTGGTCGTGCCATTATTCGTAAGCCGAAAGTATTCCTGATGGATGAGCCATTGTCTAATTTAGATGCTAAATTACGGAATTCCACTCGGGCAGAGCTTTCTGCACTCCAAAGGAGGTTGAAAACAACAACTCTTTACGTAACACACGACCAAATTGAGGCAATGACTCTTGGTCATAGGATTGCAGTTATGAGGGATGGGAAAATTGAGCAACTAGGTATTCCTAAAGAAGTTTATGGAAAACCAAGGACGACATTTGTGGCAGGTTTCATCGGCACGCCCCCTATGAATCTGATTTATGGAACACTGAAAGAAGATACTGATGGATTCTTAATTGTAACAGAAAATAATGATCGATTTTCAATTCCTTCAACATACCCCAATAAGGATTTGCTATCGAAACATAATGGTGAGCCATTGGTTCTTGGATTCCGTCCAGAAAATGCTTCCTTGGTTGACAATGATGAAGACGCTACGTATGAAGGAACTGTGCAATTCGCGGAAGCTGTGGGTTCTTCCACTAACCTCCATATAATTTGCGGCAATGAAAAATTAATTGTTCAACTGGAGGGCTATCAAGTCATTCCAGTTGACACTAACATTAAAATTAAAGTGAATGGGTCAGATATCCATATTTTCAGACAAAAAGATGGTTTGCGACTGGAACTCTAGTTTTGCCTTTTTATGAGAATCATTCCAATGCATTTTTAATGTAACGCTGAAATGTGAAATGTAGGGTTCGCCTAATAGGTGGTGTACTATTAAAAAAGTAACTATTTCTATACCTCTGAGAAAAAGAGAGGTAATGGATGACCTTAATGAAGCTTTGAATCTTAACTCTGATGTAATTGTTGGCGAAAACTCAGTTGTCTACAATTTTATTGTGGAGGCTGGACAAACAAATCAATTGCTCCATGAGCTGAAAAAAAGGGGGATTGGGAATGTTTTTGGGAAAGTCATTATTTCTGAAGTGACAACGACCCTTCTTCCTTCTTCTGAAGAGCCGCCTTCATTGAAAAAGTCTCATGGGGCAAATGTGGAGGAAATTCGTGCCGTTTTAGAGGATTCTGCTGTCTTAAGCACAGATTATGTTACATTGGTTATTCTTTCTGCAATTTTGGCTAGTTATGGACTTTATGACAACAATGTCGTCATTATTATTGGATCAATGATTGTTGCTCCATTGATGGGACCTATTGCATTGACATCACTCGGCGCAATTCTCCCTGGTAGCGGTCTTCTCCGAAAAGGTTTTTTTGCTGAACTTTTTGGCATTTTGACTACCGTAGCTGTAGGGTATATTGTCGGCGTTCTAGTTAAGATTGAATCCCTTGATACTCTCCCCTCAGAAATCATGGCACGGGCAAACCTGAATGGGGTTGTCATAATATTCGCCATTGTATCAGGATTTGCCGCTGGACTCATCATATCTAAGGGATCCAACATTTCAATTGTCGGAGTGGCAATTGCGGCTTCATTGGCCCCTCCTGCCGCTGCAATCGGTCTATTTTTAGCTGCTGAAAAATATATGTTGGCAGCCAATGCAATAACTCTTCTTTCAATTAACATTTTGGCAATTAACCTAGCATGCTCTGTCATGTTCTTCCTTTTTGGTCTTGCCGAGATGTCTGGAGAATCAAAAAGATCAATGACAAAAGCATCACGGACAAACATGATTTTAATTGTCTTTGGTTCATTGCTTTTGGCATTTTTGATTTTTATTATCTTAGATTAGTTTTTTTCTTGTTTTTCTCCTTGCTTGATCGAATTCTTTCCTTAAATGAATACAACTGCAAAGATTTTCTCTGTTTTCTTCGTTCTTCAAGCTTTCTTCGCCAATCCATTGTTTCGTTTTTCTCAACAAAAGTGCTCTTTTTTTCTTTTTTAGGGTTTCTTTCCCATTTCTTTCTTATTACCGCAACAGACCTTAGCTCATTTCTTACAAGCGGTGTTGATTGTTTTTCCTCCTTATTTTGCTGAATCCGTTTAATCTTGGCTCTTCGTTCCTCTATTTCTTTGATCTTCTCTTCCCATATCCGTTTCCTTTCTTGAAATCTTTCTTTGAAGCCTTCTATTTCAATATGCTTTTTCTTATGGGTCTGAATCCTTAATGACTGGCTTCGTTTCCTTGGAACAATCATTTGCTCTGTGTGATAGGATGGTGTTTTCTTTTGGTAAATCCGGTGAACTCCTGAAATTGTTTCTAACTTGTTCCGCCAATGACCAAATAATGTTTCTGTTCTACCTATCGCCAAATATCCTCCTGGATTGAGCGAATCTACAA
Source organism: Candidatus Heimdallarchaeota archaeon (assembly GCA_015523565.1). Lineage (GTDB taxonomy): Archaea > Asgardarchaeota > Heimdallarchaeia > Heimdallarchaeales > Kariarchaeaceae > WAKA01. The sequence goes on from WAKA01000112.1 coordinate 4,408, forward strand.
ATTTATCAATTATCTCCCTTTGGGCGTTTTTGTCAATGTATATTAGGACGTTCCTGCAAAAGATGACATCAACCCCCTTGATATAATCGTCTTTGATTAGGTCATGTTTCATGAACCTTACATATGACTTTATTCTTGGCTTTACTTCATAATTTCCATCATTTCTCAAATCAAAAAACTTTACGGCCTCTGCCTTTGTCATCTCTGCAAGATATGACGGATCATATATCCCGTGTCTTCCAATTTCCAATAATTCTTCATTAATGTCTGTTGCAATAATTTCCATCCTGATATTATGTCGTTGAACTTCCTCATCAAAAATCATGGCAATGGTATAGGGTTCTGCTCCCACTGCACAACCGGCAGACCATATTTTAAGGTGTCTTCCAATGTTTTTTGACTGTTGAGTGATTTTAGGGACAATAAAATCCCTAATCAACTCAAAAGTATCCCTGTTTCTGAAAAACCTTGTGACATTGATGGAAAAAGACTGTTTCAACGCAGCTATTTCGTAAGGATGTGTCTTTAAATATGACAAATAATGTGCATATGAGTTTAGGTTTAGTCGATTCATCCGAACTCTTAGTCTTCTTGCGATATATTTCTCTTTATACGACCTAATTAAAACTCCATGTTGTTCCAAGAATGAGACAATTCGTGGAATCATCTCTTCATCCATGGCCCGTTTTTCCAATATAGGAAGAATTGATGTCGGTTGCACTGTTTTTCTCTTAATTTTTTTTTCCCGTTTACGTTGCAGATAGGTGCCCGGTCCTTTCCCTGCACCAAGGGTTGCTCCTTTGGCAATTTTTTCTGAGTGGTCTTCTTTTCCTTCAGGCACAAAATATATTCTCCTCCACCACATAAAACTGTTCTCTAAAAAGAATTAAGATATTCTCGAATTTTGCAAAATCATTTTCAATATCTAAAATATACTTACTACAATGGGTCTTGAACTAGGACTTCTAACAGAAAACTCTTTACTCCCCAAAATTGAAGTGGTTAAACAAATTCTGAATGGGGCATCCGCTATAGTTGCTTTTTCAGGGGGTGTTGATTCTTCCACCCTTGCAGCCATTGCAAAAGAATCATGTACCGATGTATTGCTTGTCATGCAAACAGGATATACGGTGGCAAGTGGTGAAAAAGAAATTGCACAGAATGTTGCAAAATTTCTGGATCTTCCCATTCTTTTTCTTGAATATAATGAATTTGACGAAAGTCCAGAATATGCTTCAAATCCTGAGAACCGATGTTACTTCTGTAAGAGTCTCCTTCATGAAAAATTAGAGCAAATCAGAAAAGAAAGGGGATATGATTTTGTATTAAATGGCACAAATATTTCTGACCTTGCTGGGCACAGACCTGGCTACCAGGCAATAAAGGAATTTCATGCCTTGTCTCCTTTTGTGGATGCAAAATTGACAAAAATGGAAATCCGGGCCATTGCCCATCGCTATGGTTTGCCTGTGTGGAATAAGCCTGCAACCCCTTGCTTGGCAAGCAGGATACAAACGGGTATCCAAATCACCCCTGATATTTTACAGATGGTCGATAAGGCAGAGCAATATTTGAGATCTAATTTTGATTTTCCGATCCTGCGTGTTCGTTATCTTAGGGGAAATACTGCATCAATTGAAGTTGAGCCTGAAAAAATTGGAATTGTAAGAATTGCATACAACCAAATATCCTCTACATTGCAAAAAATTGGATTCAACAATGTTGTCATAGATCTTGAGGGATATAGGTCATATGTCCCAAAAGATCGTCTAAAGAAAAGTCTCACATAACTGAATATATGTTTCTACATCATCTAGCGCTTCGTCACTTAATTGTTCAATTGATATGGTATTTGATTGTTGGGCTAATGCAATGGATTTGTTGAAATGCTCTTTTGCAACCAAATAAAGATTTTTGGCTTCTTCATATTCCTCATTGTCATATTTCATTGTTGCTTGGCAAAGGTTTGACATTGCTATATAGTACTCTCTTTGTGCATTGAATGAATCCCTTAGCTCTTTTGTTCCTAAAGACCCAATCAAGGCAATGGCCTTGTCAATTTTTTTTGCAGCCTCGTCAAATTTATGCCATGCATTTTCCATATCGTCCTGTTTTCGATAATACTCGTTTGCATCACATTCAATTGCCGATGCTTCCATCACTGTGCTCATTGACAACAAAATCCTTCTGTTGTTTGCATTCAATGCAAGGTGGGCCGCACGGTTGTAAAATAACATTGCTTCCTTGAAATAATTCTTTGCCACTTGATAATTTCCTTTCTCGGATGCATCTGTCCCCAAATTCCCCAATTTTTCAGCTTTAACCAATATTCGGTATCGGGTCAAATCGTCTAATTTATTATCAATTTCATCCATAGTATCTTTCATTTTTCCATTGATATAGACTGCTTGCCTGATTGCACTCCTTGCCTTCATCAATGACTTTTTGGCTTCGGCTGAAGAACTTTCTTTTTCAATTTCTGACCGATTCTCCCATAGTTTTGCCTCTGTAAACAATGCCCTGGAAAATGAGATGAATGAAGATAGGGTTTCCTCTAAATCACTTGTTTTCCTAACCTCTTCATTGAATTTTCGTAATGCATCTGAAAGGATGGTGTGTTTCTGGTTCAATTCTTTGAGGGGCAATCCTTGACATAAAAAGATCATTCCTTCACATCTGGCAATATATGCTTCACAAAGGAGGTCTATCCTGTGTATTACTCCCCTGGAATTCCTGAATAATTTCAATTCTCTCAAAGATTTGTTGTATCTGTCTAGGGCATCTGGATAGTTCTTATCCCAAAAAAACATGTCTGCTTCAACCAGAAGACTTAGACCATCAAAAAAATAAGAGATAACCTTTGAATTCACATTGCCTTCTCTCCCCTCTTTCAAATATTTTTCATGCAGATTATTGTAATATCTCAAATACCATGCAAGAGATTCTTCATTTCCATCATAAAGTTTGAATTTAACTTCATATCCTTCTTGTTGAAGCATCAAATTTATTATCAAACTGAGATAAATAATTTTTGTGTTCACATGAAAGGAATCTTTCCCATTATTACAACTACTGCAATCAAATTTACCAATGCCATCTTTAACCAATCCAGATAGTCCATCTGCTTAGAAAAGCAAATCAACTCCCTATAAGCGCCATCCCATCCCCTATTTATGAGGGAATCTGCGAAATTTGATGCCCTGTCTATTCCATAGTTATAAGACACGATCATCAAATCAATTGCAAACTGAAACTTTTTACTTGGGTTCGCCCTGATGATTCTTTCTTTTTGAATTTCTACAAATGTCTGCATTTCACTGATCATAAACTCTGCCTGACGATAAACTGCCCCTACAATCCATGCCAATGTTGCAGGGAGTCGAAATTTAAGCAAAGTATCAACCAACTCATCTGGATTAATTCCATCCCTAAAGACATTGATTGAAAGAATCAATAAAATAATGCGAACTGTGAATTCAAGTTCACCATTGAATCGAATGCTATTGCTTACATATCCAAGCCATCCATGAATTAGAATCGCAAGAATAACAAAAGGCAAATAGCTTTTCAATATTGATTGAGCTTGTTTGCCTCCCAACGTATAAATAGTGTATGGCAACATTAATGAAAGAAGAGGGATTGTAAACAGAAGCGTCCCCTTTGAAATTATCAATAAAATCAGGAAGAAAAGGTTAAGTTGAACAATTGGATGTGTCCTTTTCTCTTTTTTGACAATATTGGGTGTTGCTAAAGGGTGCCATTGGATGTTGTCCCTTTCAATTGGTCTGTTCAAATCCATTATTTCTCCATTTATGGCTGTAATCGCTTTTTCAACACTCTCGTCGTGTGACGCAACAAAAATCGTTTTTGTTGTGCTTACTAACAGTTCTAGCATTTCTCCATGATTCTGTATATCCAAGGAAAATGATGGTTCATCAAGAAAAATCACTTCTGCATCTGACAAAAATGCTATCTGCAGTGAAATCCATTTCCTTTGACCTTCTGATAATTCAAAAATCGGTGTGTCCTTATAAGCCTTAATTGTCTCAGGCAATTCATTTTCTGATCCAAATCTGAATTCCCATTCCTCTTGCACCGTGGATTTACTGAAAAAATTGACGGGGTCTTGTGGGACATAAATCTTCTTTCTTTTCTTTATGTTCCCTCCAAATTTACCAGAATATGGCTTGATTGCCCCATAGATAGTTAGCAATAATGTTGTCTTCCCTATTCCATTGTCCCCTTTCAAAAGCAATGCATCCAATTTCTTTTTGATTTTGCAAATTCCTACTGGAAAGTGCCTTCCTATTGTGACATCAATATGCATTTGGACGGTATTTTTGCTTGATAATAGAGGAACTTGTGGAACTATTGGCTTCCATGGTTCAGAATTGTCTATTTTCTTCAAGTTTCCCTCCTCAAACATGAAAACCCTGTCTGCAAGTTTAATTGTATCAATTGACGGTCGATGCTGAACAATTATTATTGTTGTTCCTTGTGAATTTATCTGTTTTATAATCTCAACAAGCATTGTTTTGTTTTTTTTGTCCAATAACATGAATGGCTCATCCATTAGTAAAACTATGTTCTGTTGTGATAGAACTGTTGCAATGTTTACCAATTGCTGTTGTCCTGAAGATAACCTGTTCGGGTCTCTATATCTGATGTCCTGTAGTCTATACTTTTCCAATATTCCATTAACTGCCTTGACTCGTTGAGGTCTTCCAATTTTCCTGAAACTGAAGGGTGTGCATATTTCCTCTTGAACTGAATATGTGAGGATCTGTGTGGATGCCCTTTGTGAAATCATAGAAAATTTTGTGTTCGGATCATATTTCATATGCCCGCCTTGGATTTTCAATGCCCCAACTTGATGCCTTTGAGCCAAGGTGCGAAGGAAGGTTGATTTCCCTGATCCGTTTCTTCCCATGATAAGAACAATTTCACCCTTATATAATGTGAAATCCGCTTGCTTTATCACTGGCAATTGTGATGCATATCCTATTGTTACTCCCTCACAAATGAGGGAGTAACAATAGGATATGCATCACAATTGCCAGTGATAAAGCA
>WAKA01000113.1 GCA_015523565.1 Candidatus Heimdallarchaeota archaeon
CCCCAAACATGAACTGACGATTCATGCATCTTTCATCAACCCCTTTATCAATCCATGCCATAGCTCTTGGTTCTTCGTCCCATATAGTTCTTTTTCCCACATCGATTGTTGCGCAAATAATCCTAGATGTAATTTTCACCAAATGATTGTCTACCATTTTGTTGTTATTATATCATTTCTCGATGAAACGTTTCAACAAAAAATTATTCGAAAGTAATTTTGAATTATTGCAAATATTCGCGAAAACTGTACGGCAAAAAAAAAGATTTAAAAAACCATTATTTGTTATTGTTTCGGGCTTTTTCCCCATCAGGTGATAACATGAGAATTATACACAAAACAATTAGTGGCTTTATTATTTTTTTAATGCTGTTTTCTGCTTTTTCACCAACCTTGGCAATTGGAAAAAATAACCATCAAAAAATTCAAAAACGGTTCCCCCTCATTGTTACTTTTGGAGATTCTCCTGCAGAGATACAAGCTGTGGAACGATTAACAATGAATTTTCCAAATTCTCTTGTGATTGACTTTAGTAATGCAAGAGATTTAATCTTGACTACAAATTCACCAATAATATATGTTGGGCACAGTTCTGAAAAAGGTATTCAACGATTTAATACAATAATTAGTTGGACTAAATTAGGGGAGTTAATTTCTAATTCAAATTCTTTGAATCACTATATTTTAGGATGCAACTCTAAAACTATACAGAAAATGGTAACAAATAAGCATGTGGTTGCATTTGGCTTCGAAATTGATGCTTTATTGGGTGCAGACTTAATTTCTTATGTTATTTACAAAAACAATAAATCTATAAAAAACTTAAATCAAATATTGCAAAATATTTTAAATAGGATTGATTATTTACAAAAAAATCCAAGCAGTTTTCTTCCTTTGAGATTTGGTGGTGAAGAAACGTATACAATGGGAATCATTGCACTCACAATATTTATTGCATTATGGCCATGTACAAGTGCTACTGTTGCGATATCTGCAGGGGCTTTTGCTTATGGCTTATTGTCAGTTCCTGGGGCATTGTACACTTTACTCAGTACATTGGTTGCCTATATAAATGGAAAAAGTGTAAACTTGGCAGGTGTCCTAAATGATTTATGGGCAATAATTGATGCAATGGCGGATGTAATCGCAGGTGCAATTGGTGCTCTTGCATGGTATAAGGCTGGGGCGGCTTGGGCTTGCTTTAGTGCAGATACAACATCAAATGCAGTTGCAACAGTTGCAAAGGCAATATTACTTGCTACTGCTATTGGCGTTGTAATGACATCTGTGATGATTTTCTTGATTGATTATGTAGATAGTGACACAGTTATTGGTTGATAACACTAAATAATATTAATTAAATTAATTATCAATGTATTATGATATAAGGGGATTTATTATGTCTAAAGAAAAAAATAACCATCTGACAATTGAGAGTAGTCATGCAAGAAATTATTCCCAATTACTGAATTCTCCTGTTTTTCGATTTTTGTTCTTGATTTACGTAATCATAATGGCAATTCGGGGATTGTCCATATTTTTTGGTGGATCTGCCATAAATCCATATTCTTTAATCCCACATGTTATTATTATTTGTTCAATCACTGGGAATATGTTTCTTGAACGATATTATCTTAGAGAACGGGCTCCTTTATTGACAAAAATAATGACATTAATTTTTGAAATTGTTGCATTGTTCTTCATTTTAATCTATTTCACTTGGATGTTTGGTGGTGTGGATTAGGATGGTGATTCCAATGTTTGATTTTATTCAGTATTTATTTAAGAATTATGGATTATTTTACTATCGCATCATTTCATTGATTCTTTTGGTACGTTTTTTCCCTCAGATTTACCATGTGGTTTTTAAGAAAGAGCTTGTAAAGGTTGATATTGTAATTGGGGGAATGAACTTTGATCTTTTTGATTACATCGCATTTGTCTCAATTGCAATATTGCTTGCGTTTTTCATTCTTCACTACACTTCTTATATTCAACATTCCGTGAATCTTAGTGATTTAAACGGAATGAATGATTGAATCAAGTGAATGATTTAATCCATGTTTATTGAATAATTAACTTATTATTTGGTTGCAAATGTCCTTTGATTGTTCATCTGAATAAATTTTCCACTTTCTTAACCCCTGCTTTTTAAGAAGGTTTTCCGCCCCATTGGCTGTCCACCGATGGGTTCCGCCAGAAACAAAAAAACGCAGGCGTCCATTTCCAAAACTTCATCAAAAAAAAGCAACAGCACTATATATATCATATATCTGCTACTCTCTAGTATTTGTATGCAGCATAGGTACCATGTACCAAGGCTTTCTGAGGAATACAAGCGGAAATTCGAGACAGATCCCAGAAAAAAGCTTTTGGAGGCACTGAAGGCAATTGAGGAAGCTACTCGCGACCCCTAATCATTCCATATGCACTCCATCTGCGGTAAACGGTAAAGCTCAAAATTTCCCTGCCTATAGGTGAGATCCTTACCATTGTCCCTATACAGCAAC
>WAKA01000114.1 GCA_015523565.1 Candidatus Heimdallarchaeota archaeon
CAGAAAAAAGCTTTTGGAGGCACTGAAGGCAATTGAGGAAGCTACTCGCGACCCCTAATCATTCCATATGCACTCCATCTGCGGTAAACGGTAAAGCTCAAAATTTCCCTGCCTATAGGTGAGATCCTTACCATTGTCCCTATACAGCAACCCTTTGGGATCCTCCCCATAGTTCCTGATCTCAATGCCTGTCGCAAATGTGCTTTCTGCATTTTGCCTCACCTCTTTTGCTAAGGGAATTGAACTCCCGGATTTCACAAACAAGGGGATTGTGCTCAAATCCACTTCCACAGTTATTTTCCCCTGAAACTGCTCTCCCGTGAAAAAATCGTGCCATATCCCATTTGGCAGGATCACCTCCATGTTGTCTGTTGTTTCCAAGACTGGTGCAACCAACATCTGTTCCCCAAACATGAACTGACGATTCATGCATCTTTCATCAACCCCTTTATCAATCCATGTCATTGGTCTGATGATCGGCCCCAATCCCAATGAGGAAAGAAAGAATTGGGTATATATGTAAGGAAGCAATTTGTACCTAAGCCGAATGGCATCCCTTAGTTCCTGCAGGACCTTGGGAAATTCCCATGGCTCTTGGTTCTCCGTCCCATATGCGGTATGGTTCCTGAAAAGTGGATAGAACACCCCCAATTGCATCCATCTGACCATCAGTTCGGAGTCAGGGTTACCGGAAAATCCCCCCACATCTGCTCCACAAAGTGGTTGCCCTGAAATTGATATGGACTGCATCTGCCTTACAGACAGCTTGAGAAATTCCCATGTGGATTTATTGTCTCCTGTCCACATCCATGCGAAGTTTTGCCCTCCAAGATAAGATGATCGCGTAAGAACAAACGGTCGATCATTTGGTCTAAGCTTCCTAAGTCCTTCGTAGGTACCTCTCGCCATCATGAGACCATAAATGTTATGGACATCCCCATGCCTTCTCCCATCGATATGCACCAAATTCTTTGGAAATGTCCTCCTTAACGAAAAAGTGGAAGGTTCATTCATGTCATTCCAATAACCTTCAATTCCCATGTCCAACAATGAACTGTATTGATCTCCCCACCATTCCCTCACTCCTTGATCCAAAAAATCTGGAAAATGACATGCACCTGGCCAAACACGGTCTGTATACACCTTTCCTGATATATCCCTCATGAAAAAATTTTGTCTCATCCCTTCTTCGTACAGTCGATAGCTTTTGTCCACCTTTAGACCTGGATCTATAATCGCCACCAACTTCTGGTCTATTTCACTGGCAAGTGCCTTCAGATTTGGAAATCGATTCCTGTCAACAGTGAAACAACGATACCCATCCATATAATCAATGTCCATGTAAAAGACATCACAAGGAATTCCCTCCTCTTGAAACCGCCTTGACAACTCCCTGAATTTTCCTTCATCCCAATAACTCCATCTGGACTGCTGGTAGCCTATCGCCCACAAGGGTGGCAGTGTAAATGTCCCCAGAAACTGAGCCACATTCCCATATGCCTCTGCCAAACTGAAAAACTCCGCAACATAAACTGATGCATCCAAATCCTTGACTACTATCTTTGCACCATACTCTGAAATATCCCAATACTGATAGGCAGGACTATCCACAATGACCACCCCAACTCCCTCTGAAATGAAATAGGCAATGGGGTGGCTTTGGTAGAGCGGATCTGAGAAGATACCATGGTTTGCATCATCCATGTTCCAAAAATGAAATCTCCCCCTCCGATTGACTCCGCCTGTTTTATCCCCCAATCCAAGGCAAACGGTATTGGGATATTCAACCTCAATTTTCAAAAAATCACCTGACTTATAGATGGAGACCCTGTCCCCTTGAAATTCTCCTGTGGTCGCCCTCTTATGCCCTAACAAATGAAGCAATTCATCCCTGTTCGGATGTCTTTCCTTTGACAATCCGTCCAAAAACCCCTTTTTTCCTGAAACTGAAATTTTAGTAAATCCTGAACCTGCTGCCGATATCGTAAAATCAATCTCTTCCCACCGTTCTGGAAGCCTCGGCAAATTCATCCTTCTCATGATCATTTCCTGTATCTGCCTAATCGGCGTCCTCTGGCTTAACCAAACCACAAATTCGAAAAATCCCACAACCCATTGAATCATCCCCTCTTTTTTTACTCATGCCTTCTCACTTGGATTATCCCATGCCCATCCTGATTTTTTTGTTTCCCACGCTGAACAAAAACTTGTTATGTACTGTCTGCCCATCAAACAAAATAATATACAACTGTTTTCAATCCAACAAGGAGAATCATGATTGATCCATCATACAAATATCTGCTCCCTGAAGACCTTGTAAACGAATTTGAGCAATGGTCTGCTGATTTGTCCCTTCTCCTGACCAATTGGAATAGCCCTATGCAAAATCAAGAATAATCCAAATGATCGTCCCATCTCACACAAGATACAACAAACACAAGAATTCCGGTTCTTGATTTCATCGGAAAAAAGCGACGTCCCTAAATATGTCTGTGCAAACTTAGTGTACATGCACTGGAAATACTTCATTGCCTTGATCCTGATTTTTTCCATTATGCCTGTCAAAGGTGGTTCTCAAGGGTTATCAAATGTCTATACACGTATTACGGACGCTGACATCAAATTCATCTCCCCTGAGGAAAAACTGAAATTTAATGTTTGGATCGATATCGATGTCTGGAACCAAATGAGCTCTGAAATAACCCTCAATCCATGTGATATACAGATGTCCGCCAACTTCATTCACATCCCTGTGAATGATACTGTCTGCAAGAACACTTTCCCAATCACCCTGAAACCTGGTATCAACAAAATGATAGATGGCATTGCCAAGCTTAATTTCATTTTTCCTGTCGACGCTTTTCCCGGTGTCGAAAAAACAGACATCACAATCAACCTGTCAACTAGTGTCGAAATGGACTATCTCCTCAATGCCACCGTCTATGGTCTTGCCGTGAATCTTTCTGCAAACAACCCCCGTGCATACACTGACCAAACATTGCTCGATCCCTTGCCGAAAAAATGGGGCGAAATCCTTGATGACCCAAACCTCCCTCCCTTGCATTTCAGGATTAGCCGTGCATACGCAACCGCTTACTACCTTGCCTATAAATCTAAGTTAAATGTGAACGTAAGAGGCGCAGTGATCAATACTGATTCTGAAACTGCTACAATCATTACTTCAAACACGGATTTCGCCTACATTGACATCACGATTGAAGGCAATTTCTCTTCATCCAAGATCCAGTTATCTGGATTGGCTGGTGCTGCGGTAACTGAACACAAAATTCCTCCTGGAACCCATGAATTCTCGTTTAACTCACAACCGGACCTCTTTGATTATTCTCCTGCCATGGAAAAAAACGCAGATTACATAATCAAATACGTGATCACAGGACGGGATCCGAACAACCCCCATTTCATTCCATTTGTGATTCTGATCAGGAATGGGATAGTCATAAAGATCACTTCTTCTAACCCTGGCTTGGAAACCCCCAGTTTATCTGTGGTTGCAATTTCTCCCATGATCCCATATGGATTCATACAGTACCGCAAAAAAAGAATGAAGAAAGGGATGCCGATATAACCAATCCTATAACATCCCAATGCAAGACCTCCTTCAATGTATCCTTCCCCCTAAAGTTTGTTAATTCGGTTGTCTTTTCTAACTGGATCTCTTTCAATTCTTACTTGATCGATGATCTGAAACATCCATGGGATAGTATCGTAATCGTCTTGCCAAACCCTATGAGCCCTCTCTAAGTTTCTGCAATTGATCCGATTTTAAAAACCAATGATGGCATTATGTCAATTTTCCTCACCATTCAATGCCTGTTGCAACCGAACCCTAAAATAATCCAAATGATCGTCCTGACTTATATCTCACACAAGATACAACAAACACAAGAATTTATTTCCAAGATTTCATAGGAAAAAAACAACACGCCTATATATGTCTGTGCAAACTTAATGTACATGCACTGGAAATACTTCATCGCCTTGGTTCTGATTTTTTCCATTCTCCCTACCAAGGGGTTTTATGGGGGATTGTCAAATGTCTATACCCGTGTTACGGACGCGGATATTGAATTTATCCCTCCCGAAGAAAAATTGCAGATTGACGTTTGGGTCGATATCGATGTATGGAACCAAATGAGCACTGAAATAATCCTCAACCCATGTGACCTGCAAGTGTCCGTCAACTTCACCAATCTCCCAGTCAATGACACTGCCTGCAAAAACGATTTCCCAATCACCCTGAAACCTGGAATCAACGAGATGATAAATGGCATTGCCAACCTTGATTTCGTTTTCCCTGCCGACGCTTTTCCAGGCATCGAGAAAACAGATGTCACAATTAACCTGTCAACTAGTGTCGAAACGGGCTATCTTCTCAATGCAACTGTCTATAACCTTGCCGTGAACCTTTCTGAAAATCAATCCTCTTCCGACACTTACCAATCGACACTCGATCCCTTACCAGACAACTGGGGTGCAATCCTTGATGATCCAGACCTTCCCCCGTTACATTTCAGGATTAGCCGTGCATATGCAACCGATTACTACCTTGACTATAAAACTAGGTTAAATGCGAACGTATCTGCTGAATTGATCAACAATGACGCTGAAACTGCAAAAGTTGTAACGCCAAATCTCATTTTGGGATACATGGACGTCCAAGTCAATGGGAATTTCACAACCCAACCCACCGTCCTCAATCCAATAACCGTTCTCACTGTGGTAACAACGCATGAAATCAAGCCTGGAATTCAAGAATTCTCAGATGACTTCCAAGCCTATATCTTAAATTATGTCCCTGAATTGGAAAAGAATGCAGACCTCATGTTCAGATACGTGATCGATGGCAGAGATCCAAACAACCCCCATTTCATCCCACTTCTCGTCCAGATCAGGAACGGAACCATCACAAAAACCACTTTCCCCATCCCTGAGCTGGAAACATCTGGAACCAGTAGTTCATCTATGCCTGCAATCTTTCCCCTTATACCATATGCACTTATGCAGTACTGGAAGAAAAGAAAAAACAAGGCAATATCAATATGACTAATCCTGTAAATCCATAATCCCTATTCAATCCTTCTTCCCCTCTTGAAATTTGTCACTCCCTTTAACTGCATTTTTGCCTATCCGTCTGTCGTGTTTCCATCATCAATTGATCTCGACAGTCGGGTATGTGGCTTGCAACTGCATTTCATTGTATGACAATTTGTCTGCTTTCGCAATCAGGTATCCCAAAAATGCTATGCTCCCTAACAGGCTCAAGATCGAGAAACTTCCAATGATTATTTCCGGAATAAAATCCCTTAGGGCAAGGGACCCCAATATACCTGTCACAATCAATGCCACAACAACCAGCAAATAGGAAACCAAATTTTCTGGCTCCCCAATCAGGTAAACTGCAAGAAAAAAGAGCAGTTGACCCAAAACCCCCAAAAATGTGATGTAAAAAAGCACTTCCTGAACACCATGCGGACGAAACAGCAACTGAAAAAATATGGGGAGAAGGTATGGGAAGTTGATCATCCCCCATCCCAGCCTATGCAGTCCATTGCTATCTGAAAGAATACCCCAAACGGAAATGCCGACTGTTACAAGAAATGCAAACGTGGAATATGCCTGTAGCATCCTCGAAAAATCAGAGGGTTCGATGGATAGGGACAGGGGGTGCACTACAAAAAAAATGATCAACATCCTGCCTAAAATCAATATTCCCAAATATATCTTGACCGCGGTTATGAAATTGTTTGAATAAGTCATTGTGTCCCTATTGTTTTTATTGTTTTTCAATATTACTTGTTGACCGTGTATGTGCGCTGTTTTCATTACAGGATCCTAATGGTGAAGGCGAGGGGTGGCATCACTCCATGTTATTATTATTTGTTCAATCACTGGAAATATGTTTCTTGAACGATATTATCTTAGAGAACAGACCCCCTTATTGACAAAAACAATGACATTGATTTTTGAAATTGTTGCGTTGCTCCTCATTTTAATATATTTCACTTGGATGTTTGGTGGTGTGGATTAGGATAGTGATTCCAATGTTTGATTTTATTCGGTACTTGTTCAAGAATTATGGAATGTTTTATTATCGCTTAATTTCATTGATTCTTTTGGCACGTTTCTTCCCTCAGATCTACCATGTGGTTTTTAAGAAGGAACTTGTAAGGGTTGATATTATAATTGGAGAAATGAGCTTTGACCTTTTCGATTACATTGTATCTGTCTCAATTGCAATATTGCTTGCGTTTTTCATTCTTCACTTCTCTTCTTATATCCAACAGCCAATGAACCTTAGTGATTTGAACGGAATGAATGGTTGAATCAAATGAATGCTTTAATCCATGATTAATAGGAAAAAAGCAACAACTCTATATATGTCCGTGCAAACTTAATGTACATGCACTGGAAATACCTCATTGCCTTGATCCTGATTTTTTCCATCATTCCTGCTAAGGGCTCTTATGGGGAATTGACAAATGTCTATACGCGTGTTACGGACATTGACCTCGAATTCATCCCCCCTGCCGAAAAACTGTATTTTGATGTTTTGGTCGATATCGATGTATGGAACCAAATGAGCTCTGAAATAACCCTCAACCCATGTGACCTGCAAGTGTCCGTCAACTTCACCAATCTCCCAGTCAATGACACTGCCTGCAAAAACGATTTCCCAATCACCCTGAAACCAGGAATCAATGAGATGATAAATGGCATTTCCTATCTCGATTTCGTTTTCCCTGCCAACGCTTTTCCAGGCATCAACAAAACAGATCTCACAATCAACCTGTCAAGCAATGTCGAAACGGGCTATCTTCTCAATGCCACCGTCTATAACCTTACTGTGAACCTTTCTGCAAATTACCCATATGCTGAAACTTACCAATCAACACTCGATCCCTTACCAGACAACTGGGGCGATATCCTTGATGATCCAGACCTCCCTCCCCTGCATTTCAGGATTAGCCGCACATACGCAATCGCTTACTACATTGACTTCAAAAACAAGCTCTCAGCAAACATCTCTGTTGAAGTGATCAATAATGGGAATGAAACTGCAAAAGTTGTAACACCAAATACCATTTTGGGATACATGGACGTCCAAGTCATGGGGAATTTCACTCCCCAACCGACCATCACTAATCCTCCAACTGTTATCCCTACAGTGACAACACATAAAATCAAGCCTGGAATCCATGAACTCACATATGTGTTTCAAGCGGATATCTTTAATTATGCCCCTGAATTGGAAAAGAATGCAGATCTCATGTTCAGATTCGTGATCGATGGCTGGAGCCCAAGCAACCCGCATTTCATCCCACTTCTCGTCCAGATCAGGAACGGGACAATCACAAAAACCACTTTCCCCACCCCTGTGCTGGAAACACAGGAAACCAGCAGTTCATCTGCACTTGCAATCTTTCCCCTTATGCCATATGCACTTATGCAGTACTGGAAGAAAAGAAAAAACAAGGCAATATCAATGTGACTAACCCTCTAAATCCATAATCCCTATTCAATCCTTCTTTTCCTGACCTCTTTCACTCCCTTTAACTGCATTTTTGCCTATCCGTCGGTCATGTTTCCATCATCTAAACCATTGCATCAATTGATCTCAACAGTCGGGTATGTGGCTTGCAACTGCATGATGGGACTTAGCTATGACCAGAAAACAAAAAGTTTCCCTTCTGGGCTAGGTCGGATAATCCATCCAACTGAACCCTAACATATTCTCCTTTCACAATCAATGTTACTTCTCGACCTTCCAAAAATTCGAAATCATTTCCATGATTTTAAGTCGAAAGTGATGGAACGCTTAGTCACTCGTATCGAAGCATATCGTGAAGAATTAGAAAAGCCTATGAGAGAGTTGTGGGATATCCGAGTCAAAGCAGTTGAGGATAAGAAGAGACATTACAACAGGCTGATCATAGAAAATAAAGGAGAAGAACGGAAAAAGGCTGCAAAAGAGAAATATGAGAAGGCAAAAATCGAATTAGAGCAGGTTAAGAAAGAACGGGAACTAAATACAAATTTAAAACTTGAGGATTTGAATTTATTCTGTAAGGTTATTGTCCTTCCTAAGCCAAAAAGGACGGAATTCGATTTGGATATTGAGAAAGAAGCAATGAGATACGCCTTAGAGTATGAAAAAAGGCAGGGGAGGGTTCCTATAGATGTCAGCTATATGGGATGGTGATGTGATATTGAATCCGCCCCTCCATTGCATACTGCCAACAAGAGGTACATAGAAGTCAAAGGTAGAAGACCAAATGTACCAGTATGGTTTGAGGAAACAGAGCTTATTCAATCCGAGCGGTTCAAAGAGAAATATTGGCTCTATCTCTACATTTTCAATGAAGATGGAACTGTCGATCCTATTACGATCAAAAACCCTTTTGAGAAACTTCCTTTGAAACGTATCATAAGAGCATCTGTCTCAATTTCAGACATTCGAAAGAACATCCATACATTTTGAAGTTAAAAAACAATCTATAGTTTCATATTTTAAACCTTTATTCGGTGGTTAGATGAGCAAAAAAAAAGTTTCTGACAATTTCTTTGTAGATATCAACCCGCGATTACTCAATATATTAATATTGTAATCCCTTTCTCTAATTTTTTGTGACTTGTGTCTTCCGATAGCAGGAAGAAACTAACAGGAGAAGAAAACATTTATCAATTGAATGTTAACAGATCAGATTTACATCGCACTGGAAAGTTGTCTGAAAAAGATACTGCCATATGAGGGAAAATCGATTGTAAAGATAAGGAGATGTTATGGAATAAAGATCTACAAGAATATTATAATTATTAAAGCAGGATACAGCGCAATGGCAAAATAAACAACAAAGAATGTTTAAATGAACATCCCATAATAATTGATTATGAGTTTCAGTTTAGTACCAACAATTGAGAACACCAAATCTGGAACAGTACTAACTTTTTTCATTTTTGTTGTTCTCTTGTGGGCAGTAACTCTCACTTTTGGTGTTCCTGATCTGTCCAATACGGGAATTCTGTTTTTCCTCACCCTCGTCAGCCTGCTTCTGACATCATTTTTTGTTTCGGCCAATGCAGTCAACATTCTTCAAAGGAAAATTACAAGGTTCAGGAAAGATGATGAGATTTGGGTCGGGGAGGATAGGAAAGACTTGTTCACCTATCCTGCCTTCAGAAGATATATCGATGGGGCGACCGCGAGGTTTATTCTAGGGACGTCCCTTCTCGTGTTTGGATTATATATGATCTTTTTTGGGAATGACCTGCTTAATCTCATTTTTTTGGATGAGAAAAAACCCGCCGATTTTCAATGGGGGCGAGCAGTAATTGCCATCTTTTTGATGGGCAGTGGATTTTGGTTGACTTGGGAAATATTGAAGAGAGTTTCTGAAGATCGTACTTTTTCCAATTGGAACGGATGTTCGGCATCTTTCATTTTTTATTTGATGGGATGGGGGGTAGTCATCCTTATCTCAAACTTAAACTATGTAGAAAAAGTCTGGATAAATTTTGGATTAACTTGGCAAGAGGGCATCTCAGTTTCAGTAATCACGTTTTTGGCATGTACAATCATTTTCTATGCATACAAGGATGCTTCCGATGAAAGGGTATTGTTTTCCATCTTATGGTATGTAAGAACGGAAATGTCATCTGAAAAGGAGAAAAAATGGGATATTTTGGCTATGTTCTCCGATATGATACAGACAGACAAATGGGAACGATTACATCGGACAATGAAATTTGACTTCTTTGAAGAAGTTTACAATAATCTCATGAAATTGGACAAGGCATTGAAGGAATTTGCACAAGGCATAAAAAATGCAGAGGATGAGATTCTTCCCCTGTTCCCATATTCGATCGTCACTGATCACTTTGAAAGCATTACTCTCGAACTCATTCGTGAACCTTTTAATCTAAGACCAGACACAGTTGGTTGGAAAATTTCAAATCCATTAAAAGACTTCCTCAATTTTCCCAAGAATCTGACCTACTGGAAAAACTCAGAAATCCACCACAAACTCAAAAAACTTTATCAAGCTCTACAAAACCTTTTCAAAACCGATATTCTTATCATCAACCTAAGTTCATTTTATTTTGGGACTGAAAGTACCGAAAATGAGTTTGCACGCGAAGTCAACTCCTTCGGGCTGGAGGAAATTAAAGCAAATCAATTGTTTAAGATACCTTCGGAAAATTTGCGTTTTGCAATATTTGGATTTAAAACGGTTCAACTTGTTGCAACTTTTGCTAAGAATACTTTTAATAAGACGAAATCAGCAATAAAGATGTATAATCTTGAAGGAAAGTTGAAACCTATCAATATCAGTGTTAATGTCAAACCTGATTTTGATTCTTTCGACAATAGATTACAAAAGGTAAGAGAACAATGGGAGAACGATAACATTCGGAAATTGATAAAATTAAATTCAGTTAAATCTTTTAGGGAAAAAATAAAATATCATGATGAATATGTCAGGAAATATCTGAAAGGGATATACGATCAGAAAACACTAGATACAGACTTTCAAATGCCGTTTAATCACATTTTAGAGAACCTCCTCGAAAAACGGGATTCAATCTTAGATGAAATAAGAGAGCTTCTGAACCCAGAGATACTGCAAAAAATGATTTTGAGCGTGCCTTTCTTCAAGAACAACGCAATTGAGAAAAAGGAGGATTTCAAAGAGATATGACAAAATTAAACATAGAACAAAAAACCCGAGGGTGATCCAGATGTGATCATTGATTCGTGCAATCTATTCTGGCTTTCTACATCACATTGTTCAGGAAGGAAACGTTTAGGGAAAACCTTTTACAGGAGATATAAAACCAACTTATGGGATACCTTCTTGCCTCCCTTTCGGTGCTCCTGATAACAGTTCCTTTGCACGGAAGGGGGGGTGGAGATTGTTTCGACTCTCGATGAAGCCTACAACGAAGGAATTGTTTTTGAGCATGAAGGGTAGCTCTATCATTATTGGACACAGAACGACTTGACTTCCTGCATAGGTTCAGTTTTGACGATATTTTGGAGGAAAATACCACATCCAATCTTAATTTTGGGGGCATTGGCAGGGGAAAAGCTTGACAACGGCATGTGTCTCTCGACAACAAGACTACTCTCTTTTGGTTGAACAACGGAACGATTGTCAATCAAATGGATTTACTAATCACGGTTGGGTTCGCGCTATATTATACAGGAGGATCTTATTTATACTTTTTCACGCTATTGGAAGGTCAACGTGACCAATACCACCTCAGAAGAGCAACGGATCATTGAGATAAATAAGGATGCTCTTCCTTCAGGGTTCATCTCCAGTTTTTGTACAAAAATGATTCAGCCACTAAAACCTTGTGGATGCAAACGGCTTGATAAAACGATTTCACCGCTATCCCATCGGAATTTTTCCTTTGGAACTACTTTTTTCAGAATGTTGATGGCATTATTAATATCCGCATTTCATTCCATCCTGTATGACTTTCAGCGGTACAGTCCTCGATGAACCCTGTTCGCCATTCTTACAATACCGCAACTTAAGCAGGTTTGTAATTTTGTGCATCATCAACAAACAAAACCTTGATTCCGTAGGATTCTGCCTTGTATTCCATAAACTGCTTAAGCATCCTGTAAGGAAACAGCAGAAACGATTATGACACCTATCCCCACATTTTTGGTGCTCTTTTCATGTCTCTTCTCTCCATTTCTCGATCACAACCTTTCCGATTTTGTTGTCGGCACAGGAATTAATGATAAATCTAGACAAATAATGGATAAAATTGCGCATAATAGATTTGTAGGGATCTAAACTGCCTTCCATTTCTTATATACCTTGCTTGTCATAGATTGATCTTAGCCTAGACATCTGCTTATCCCGCGATCGATTGTAGGATTTGAAGCCACGTCCTTTAAGAATAAAGGCAGTCTCCTTGGTAGAACTGAAGTTATAAGATTGTCAAGTCCCAAGCCTATTGTTAGATATCGGTCAAAATCAAGACCAGCCAACCCTTTTTCTGAAATATACAAGAACTCGATCACAAAAAAGTCTTTGAGCTTTGGGGTGATTTTGACACCTCTGATGGCATGGATCAAAAAGCATTTTAAGATTTTGACCAATATAATACAGAAAACTACGAGAAGAAGTTAAAGTTTGGCAAGCACAATTTTTGAGAAAAACAACTTTTTATGTTCTCCTTGATGGTGTTATAGTATTTGGGAAGAAACAGGAGGCAATCCCCATTTCCTCAAGCAGGCAGGGGTAGTTTAAGCAAGAGGAATGCCTTACTTATCCCTCAAAATTTGGCGATCCTCTTCCATAAGATTCACTTTCCTTGATAAGATACGGGTGAATGAAGTTCCAGGGGGATATATACATTTCTTTTTAAATTCATAGATTTGCTTAGGCTCACGAATGAGTTTTAGTATCAGAATCTGAGAATCTTCAGAAATTGGATTAAATTCTATTGATGAGTTATTGATATTTTCCTCAAGTGAATCGATTTTAACAATCATTGGGTCGATGTTGGGGGTTGGCTTAATGTATTCCGCAATTAGGTTTTGCAGATCTTCAAGATATACTTCAGGGTTATCCAATCCCTTAATTATCCATTTACGATTGTCTTTGTCCTCCTTAATTCCCAAAATAAGGAAAGATAAGTTATTATTTATATAGGCTGCATTGAGGAGTGCAATAAGATGACTAAGTGTTCTCTTTTTCTCTTCATCAGTGGTGAAAGGACGAAATTCCTTAATTTCTACGAACATTTTTTCTAGAGGATTTGATAGAATGGTATTAATTATTTCAATACTTGATTGGTCTTTGGATAAGATGTTCTCACACCCTTTGTACAATTGACGAGGGACAATGTCAAGAAGATCCATTATTTCATTAATTTCATCTGAATAGAATCCCCCTTCAAAACTACTTTTGATTAGCATTTCAACCGTTTCGTAGTTCAGTTTGACCTGTATAGTAAGAACATCTTGTTTTTTAGTAAGCCTAATTCCGTCTTTTGTGATTGCCTTAATGTCCCAAGAATTGATAAAATCAGATTCAAGCAAATTCCAAATGAATGGAATTATCTCTTTAGGGAGTTGTACACCTTTTTTGACGGTTGCACTTATTTTAAGATCATTTTGAATTTCAGCTTCAGTTTCCTCAAAAAACATTGGCATAAAAATATAATGGCGGGTAGTGTAGATTATATTGTTATTTTTATAAAACTGAAGAACAAAGTCAAAATAGGTTTGAATACGAGTTTCAAGAAATTCACCACGTATTTCACTTGGAAGGTCATTTGGCAAATCCAATGCAAGCTCTTCCTTCATTTTGGCTAAAAGATTATTGATTGTTATGAAACCTTTATAATCCTTGATTGTTAAAGGAATAAGATTTCTCATTTGATCTAAAAATTCGTCTTTTAGAATTATAAGATCCTGGTTTTCTATAAAATCAATCCAACCACTTCTGGAATACCTGATAAACAGGTTACGAAATTCAGTTCGATACGGTAAATTTCCTACAAATTCTGAGAGTTTCCTCCTTATTCCATAA
>WAKA01000115.1 GCA_015523565.1 Candidatus Heimdallarchaeota archaeon
GAGCATCGGTCAGATTATTTCGAGGTATATTGAATCACCAGCTCCTGTGACCGAGACAATGAAGTTGATGATATTCATGCTGGTTTTGTATGGCTTGTTTGATTGGCTTCTTGTCGCTCCTGATCAGTATGCGGCTTTTCCATGGAACCCATCAATCGCACTCGGACCATGGGGCTGACTGCGGAATTCTTTGCCGCCCTCCACTTCGGCTGGGCGCTCCAGCTTTTGGTCAATGCCATCGCATTTTTGGTGGGCGAAGTGTTAAATGCCATTTTTGGAGTTGATAAAATGACATTAATGTTAGGTGCTACACTAATAATTCTTAATGTATTTGGAGATACTTTAAAAAGTCCATTGTATCTGAGTCTTTTTGATGCAATAGTGAGCAATCCCTATCCCAATGATTTTTACAGTTACACAAAAGATGCTCTTAATGGACACCCCTATTCCCTTAGCCCATTGCGTTTGGGTATCGCTTTTGGGGAAATTGAAGGGTTATTCTCCAATATGTTTGAAATTAATAGAGAAACACTGGAAAAATTGATAGGGGAATTTGGTTTTCATGTATTTTTGGAACTGTTTTTTGCAACTGGCAGATCTCAAACCAATCCTGCAAATGGGCTTCTAGGCGGAACACTCCTTCTGGTCTTGCTCTCCTTTGCGTACCACTTGGCAATGAGTGTCCTTTACCTGAAACGGGCG
This sequence comes from Candidatus Heimdallarchaeota archaeon, assembly GCA_015523565.1. GTDB lineage: Archaea > Asgardarchaeota > Heimdallarchaeia > Heimdallarchaeales > Kariarchaeaceae > WAKA01. The sequence continues at coordinate 703 of WAKA01000115.1, forward strand.
GACAGGTTTTTATAGGTGAGAAGCATGGCAAAACTTGCACGTCTTAACCAAATAACCGACCTTGGATATGACTGGCTCAAGGAGCAGGTGGGGGAGACCTTGGCCATCAACTATTTTGAATTATATAGGGAAAAGAAACTGGAAGATAGAGACCATTATCATGTGTACCATTTGTTTTTTCTTTTGCCCCTGTTCCTGACGGAGGGGATGATTCTTCAGGTTTTTGTGTCACATGGAGACAATCGCCTGCTTTTCTGGAAAGAAGTGATTCTGTTCCTTTTGGCTGTTTCAACGATCTCCTTTCTGGCTCTGTTTTTCCAGTACAAGAATGATGGCGGCTTTAATGTTTTTACAAGACTCTACTTTCATGCAGTTGTGAAGGACTATGATGGATGGTTTGTGCTCCTGTTCTTTCTGTTCATGGCTGGTGCGCTCTTCTATTCCTCATTCCTTGCCGACCGCATTCTTGCATTATTGTTTTTCTTGCTTGGAGTATTGGTTTTGGGGATATGTTTCGCCTTTTTCAGGTTCATCGAATGGGGTTATATAAAATACAGTCGTCCATACGATAGGTTACTCTGGCTCAATTCACAGGTGGAGAACGAATCCTTTAGAAAGGTTCTTGAAGGGCTTTATGGCACAAGAAAGGAGTTCAGGTACACCCATGAGTTATATCGCGAGCTGAAACCTTTGCGGCCGATTGAAAGTTCTGTTGAGTTATGGAAAAATTATGGGGAAGAAGGGAAACAAAATGTATGGTTGATGTTTACATTCAATTATTTTGCCTTCTGGAATTTATTTCCAAGATTTCTGACGGTCTCTGAGAAGGAAAAATTGCAGATATACATTCTCTTCGTTTTGGTGTATTTTCTGCTTTGGATTGCCAAATGGGTGATAAGGGAGGGACCTGGGGAGATTGTGACCTCATTTCTTGTACTTTTAGCGGCAGGGAGTTCGGGGCAATTGTTCAAACCATATTATGAGTTGCCCATCGTCCATTATTTTGCCATTCTTTTTTCGTTTATAGCCGTGTACCTGATTCTCAGGTCAAGACTGACTGCAATGTTGATTGAAGCTTACAAAAAGAAGAAAGAAGCCAAAAAGTAGCTTTTGCTTTTTCACTTCATCTTCAATTTTGAGGTACATTCAAGGAATTCAGAATGATGCAACTTGGCATCAAGGCAGCGGGGCAGTTCATTGCTGATGTCATTATCTTTGCAATTCTGGAGAGTATGAAATTTGCAATTGAAAACGTGTTCAAAGCAATTTTTGCCCTGCTCCAGCATGTGGCGGGAATGGTTTGGACATATGACGGAACTCGTTTTGACCTTAGGATGTTCGGATACAGCTTGGAGGTTTCAATCCAGATAGTTTCCCGTTCTTTGAAGCTTTTGGCCAACGGTACCCTGATCTTTTCCTGGAATCCATTTGGCACGGAAACCCTAGGTTTAAGTGATTTTGCAGTTTATATGACCATGGTGTTTTCTTTGATCCATGTTGCACTCACTGGAACAATAATTGCCGAATCTGCACAGGGGATTTACGGCTGGGTGGGCTATGCAGGGTTTTTTGCCATGACAACTGCATATTTGGTTATGATGATAGGAATCATGGCTGCATTGTTTGGGCAAATGAACATGATTTTTGTGGAGGAAGCCAATCAGATCTTTGCCATGTACACAGCCATTCTGCTCAATGCTGTACTGATTATAGAACTGTTCAAGCTATTTACGGGATCCATAAATCTGCGTAATTTAATAACTATGTTTTTAATTCAAGGAATAACTGGAGGTGTGTTCTTTCTGCCTCAAGAAGGTCTTGATCCAGTCCTGCAAGGCATGTTCTGGATGCAAATGGCTTGGGTTGTCCTAGTAGCGATCAGTGCGGTCAATTCTGGACAGA
>WAKA01000116.1 GCA_015523565.1 Candidatus Heimdallarchaeota archaeon
GAATTCAGTATCGCCATCCTCAAGTATCATTGGAGAGATATTTTCAGTGGAATTTTCATCATAGGATGCCGATAAGCTTCTAGCATCTTCTAGAGCGTTGTCTTCAATTGTTATAGTCATATCCTCTAAAGAGGACAGTATCCATGATTGGAGAGCATGATATTTTTCAATTACCATGCTTGTATTTTTGGGAAAGGCAAGAAGTACAGCCATCCAATATCGAGCAAAGTCATTCAATTGTGGAATCGACTTAAATGAAAGATAGAGATCTTCAACAAATTTGAATAGTTCAAGAGGGGAGGATATTTTTAGGAGATATGACTTAAAGAAGTTCATTAGAACAAAGACATTTTTGGAATTTTTGATGATGAATTCTTCAACAGCAGGTGTCAGACCAGAAACAGAAGTTAATCTTTTTTGGATTTTATCATAGGCAGTTTGCGTTATTGAATAATAGCCTGCGTCATCTTCCAATAGTAGATTTGTTTCCACCAATTCGTCCAAAATTGTTTCAATTTTCCTTTCATTTAACCCGTACAATGACAAGTCCAAGGTTACAATGGATCGTATATCCAAAGGAGAACCAATGGAAAAATGAGAAAGCAATACCCACTTATTCCATTCGTCAATAAATTCATCCAAGGTTTCATATTCTAAAGCAAGATTCTCTTCAGCTTCTTCGCCCATGTCCAAAATGGAATCTCCCTCATCTTTTGTTTCAAGCCAATAAGCTACATTATGCTTCAAAGCAGGGAGATCTTGGTCTGAGAAGGAGTCAATGATTTCCAGAAGTTGACCGTGAACATAGCATACCAGTTTGTCTTCAGTTAATTTTGGGAATGCCATCCCGAAGTCAAAACCAAATTTTCTCCAAATTGACAATGGTTCAATAATTAGATCTGAAAGGTTGAAAAGTTCCTTGACAATTTGTTCGGAAAGGAATTGTGTTTTGAAATTATTGAATTGAAGGATATGGAAAAAAGCTTGGAACCTCATTCTTGATTTCATGCTGGAAATCTTTTGCCAATCGGGGATTGCCAAAGAATAATTGTGATAACCCTTTATTCTAAGGATATGCAAAACAAGACCAACGGCAATTCGTTGAAGGGGACTGGCAATAGAACTGCAATCAATGACAATCAATCCGCCTTTTGTGAATTCTGGATTGTCAGGTAATGAAAACATGGGAAGTGCCAAGAACTTTTCAAATGACATAAGGAAAAGTTCGAGATCCGTTTCTTGGATACTGATTGAGTTCAGTACATGCGGATTTGTCAACAGATCAGAAAAAGACTTGATATCAGGATGGTTAACAAGCCCTTCTTGTATCCATTCAATAATTTGGTATGAGGCGGACAACAGATTCGAGGAATACCCAACTAAAAAGCTCCAAGCCTTGAAGATGAGATGTGCAAAAGATGCATCAGCTTTCATGAGTTTAAGAAGGTTAAAACCAATGGATTTAGCAGATAAAATTCTCATATTCCGTTTTCTAGCAATCTCAGGATGACTTTTCATGAATTTTCGGAATACAAAAGGTTTATTGGTAATGATCATTTCGTTATATGGAATTAAGGGGGTAAGAAGAAGGGAGGAGAGTGTTTCATAAGGATTTCCAACAATTTCCAATCTTTGGGCTTTGGGGACAAAAATAGCCTTTCCTGCCAAGTTTTTTCCGATAAGGATTGAAGAATCCATTTGCTGAGGAACAAGGGTACGTTTTGGAGCGTCTACAGGAAGATTTTCCATTATTGAAATCAGTTCGAACACATTTATGCGTCGAGATGAGTTGGGAGGGAGGAATTTTATAAAATCCTTTGGATCAATTGTAATTTTGAGATCTTGAAGGGAAACAAAGCGAACAACCTTTTGAATGACTGCCGTTTTCAGATAGAATGTGCAATATTTTCTGAATTCTGTAGATAAGATGTCCATAGGATAAGATATGGGGGCAATTATTGAGAAGGCAATAGATAATATCTTGTTTGCGGGATTGTCAGGATAAACAAGAAAATGTGTTCTGATACGAACATCATGAGACAGATAGCTATTTTTTATGGTTTTGACTTTGAGGAAAAGTTCATTGATTTGTTTTTTGAGTGATGAATATACGGAGACAGAGCCTGTAGGAGTTATGCTGATTTTTGTGGGACGGGATTCCGTTTGATAGGTAAGCTTTGAAAAGTCAAGAACAAATATTTTTAGTTTATATTCTTTTTTGGTTTGACCATTTATTATTTCAAATGGATATATGGAATCGTCATTCATATTTAAGGGAATTTGGTAAGCCTGCATTTATGATAAAAAGAAGGATAGGCATATAAATCAGGACTCAAGTGATTTTGTAAAAAGATGAAAAGATTCTCGGAAACCAAACTTGAATGAAAGCTGTTTTAACAAATAAATGACTTTACGACCGAGGTAATCAGGATTTGGAAATATCTGCCAAGGGGATAGACCAATTTGGGATGCAACCCTGTCAACAATTGCTCTTGGATTATCTGAAAAACCCCTTTGCTCAAAAATCCGAAGGATTTTCAAATAAATTCTTGGTGGCAGACCGTATCGAAGGATATCATTGCCTAATTGACTAAGCTCATATTTTTGAAATGAATCATTTTGATAAAGTAGGCTTTCCAATAAATTTCGGGGATTTGGGAGACGGTTACTGGGGAACAAAATTCCATTTCTTTGGAGCATAGGGAGAATTCCATACCTTTTTGTTACTATTGTATTCTCAGAAAAGGCGACGAGTTTGCCAAAACAATCAAAGACACCGCAAGTGCAAAGTTTTTCAGAATTAAGGACATGATATTCAAATACACCTTTACTGTTGGAAAGCACGACCGATATTTTTTCCTTTTCCAATTTTTTTGAAACAATCGAGGTTTGAAAGCCGATTTGAAGAAACTGGATTACTTCATGTTCGGTAACAGGACCATAAAGCAATAGATTAGAAGAAGTGGGATCTATTTTTCCCATTGCCAAACAGGCAAGGTCAAGATATTGCTGGACGGACGGGATTTTTGACATGGCAGTATAATATAAGAGAACCATTGAAAGTGAATCATAAAACAAGTATTGATTGCCAATCATTTGAAATTTAGCTATCAGGTAATTTTGTTTAGGAAGGGACAATCGAGTGAATTTTGACCAATTTTTCAGAAAGAAGCCATAATGAACAATTCCCCATAGGTTAGAATCTGGAAGTTTTTCAAGGCAGACACCCTGTTGATTTTCACAACCATCAACAATGGGGACAACATGAAAGTCAGAGGGGGGGATATCAGGAAATTTGCAGGAACTGTCTACAAAAAGAATCAAATTTCTTTCTCTTGATGAGAGATTACGAATCGGACCATTCCAGACAACAGGAATTTGCAGTTCCCTGCAAAGGTGAATGAATGCAATAATTAGTTCATTGATGCTTAATGCAATGATGGAAACAACTAGATTTCGGTCTATGACATCAGGCAAAACGTCTGCAAAGAATTTTTTCAGGAAAAATGGAGATCTAAGATTGGAAATTGGAAATGAGTCACTATCATCTAAGTTGGCAGAAGACTGTCCTTGTGTAAAATGAACAATTCGCATCAGATTACACCTAGATTTACAAGATCCAAGAATTCTTCGGGGTATTGGTCAGGATTATTGATTATTCGAAGGATACGAGCAGTTCGGAGTTCAAATATGAGGAGAAAAATTATTTGGAGGTAAGCAATTGTAGAAGCAATATCCAATCCAAAATATGGGATAAACATGATTGAATTAAAAAGAATACCCAACAGCATGAAAAACACTAGGGGGTGGTCATGTACAAAAAGGAAAAATAAAACCTGTGCATCATATGGTGTAGGGAGACCAGTGATAAAAATGGAGATCATCAGATAAATTATGAGAGCATAAGCCGCAATAAGCGGCAAACCGTTGTAAGAAAGGAATTCTGCGATATCATTAAAAAAGATGGCGAAAAAGAATTCAAGGAGAAACAGAACATATGGGGATAGAATAAAGATCATCTCCTTACTTAACTTTCTGTCAAAATTCACGAAACCATTGGAATAAACACCGTAAAAATTCATCCCAAAGTTTCTACCCATATTTCCTCCAAGAATATGTATCATTGAGGTTCGAACAAATAGTTTCATTAGAGTACCAGGAAAGAAGATCATGTTAAAATAACCTTCAAGTATATCGGGTTGAATTCCCAAAGGAAACCCAATGATCAAATAAAAGAAGTTAAGGACAAAATAGTGGATAAAAGGAAAAATGAGGAGTAATAAAATAATCAAAAGCTGGATTTGAATGAATTTGAAAAGAAGGTCGTAAAGGAATTCCACAAAAACATAACGTATTTTATTTTTTTAAAAAGGGGAAATTAGAAGTTCAGGCACTCGCAAGTTTTGAAAGATAACAGAAAAGGGAACATTCTGAGTCAAGCCATAAAGGATTTGTTCTTTATTGAATTTTGAAATGACAACAGAAGGGAGTTTTGAGATTTGCAACCTGAGAATGATTTTTTCGAGAAAAACATGGAAGTCAGGAATATAGACATGCATACTTTCTGGGAAGAGCATGACAAGATATGGGTTGGGAATTTTGGAATCAGTAAGAAGTTTAGGGAGGTCTATTAGCCTATCCAACACACCCACTTCAGGTAATTGTTTTAGGTTTTCAATCAATGGATAAAAATAAAGATAATCCTTGATTGATGTGAGTTTTTCAACATTGATCATGTTGAAAAAGTAAAGGATTATGAAATTGTATTCAATGTTTTTGTAGACTAGTGGGTGGATTCCCAAAAATATAGGATCTTGCCTTTGTTCACGATAGCTTTCGTCCATCAATTTTTGTGTTTGTTTCAGGGTTTCACATGCTTTTTCCAGCAGAAATGAAATAACACCGTCAACATCGGTGGCATGCTTTTTGGATGTTACTATCGTTAATCGCATGCAGGTTCTATTTTCAAGTATCTTGTTTACAATTGACGTGAGATCTGGATTTTTATCATTATTGATTTGAAAACACCTCCTGGATTGTAGGATAAGCATTAAAGAAATTTGAGAGATCATTTTTGAGATTCTCAAGGTTTGTATATTTGGTTATGACAAAATTTTTGTCGAGGCCGCGAAACATTTCTGCCCGATAGTCAAGAATTGCAAGAGCCCCTTTATCAACACTTGAACGTACGGTTCGACCCAAAGCTTGAGTGATTAGTTGCATAAGGGGCACAATTTGTTCAAAATTCAGGACAAAGGATGGATTTTCCAAAACATTGGCTAGCAGTCTGGAAACAAATTTTTGGTCTTCTGAAGGGGTGGCAAAAGGAAGTCCTGCAAAGATAAGGAGACTAAGGAGAGATTTGCCATTCCTTACCAATTGAATTCCTTCAGAGAACTTCCCAGAAGATATCGCCACTAAGATTACCTTTCCCTTTTTCCTGTCAATTTGCTTTTGCACTTGATGAAGATTGCTGTTTTTTGTTTCAACAATAAGTTCAAAAGGTGAAACTGATTGCAACATTTCAACCAATTTTTCTTGGAACGCATAAGAAGGACAAACAACCATAGAATGTCGTGGGGAGATATCTACCAATTCGAGGATGGTTTTTGCCATTTCTTTGAACAAGGTAGGGGTACGTTTAGTTACCTTGCTTGTCAATCCCCTGTATGAAAGGAATGATCTGAAAATATTTTCGGGGTTTGAAAGGCTTAGATCCATGAGTATTGTAGAATCATCATTGAAACCAAACATCTTGGCAAAAATGTGAAGTGGGCGAAATGTTCCACTCATATAAACTTGGAGATTCGCATTGGACAGCCTACTCAGCCATTGATCGGGGGAAACACGGATAAAGGTGAGGGAATTGGGTTTTGTGACAATATAGCCAGAATTCCGGAGTCTAAGAAATCGTTTCATTTGTAATACCTCTTCAGAACTCAGAAAGGAAAAAATGGATTGATCACCTTCAGAATCAGTAAGATCTAGAGAGTGCTCCAAGTCATTCCACATATATTCTTCTCCCAATTCAGAAGGATGGATCAACTTCAGTTCACCAAATGATTCCTTTAAAGCCGATATCAATGGATGGTTTCCAATTTCCTTTTGTACAAAGGCAATGTCTTTCATAGTGATGGTTTCCCTGACAGTATTTGCCAGATTGTGAGCCTCATCAACAACAATGATGGCGTTATCAAGACCTATGCCCAAAGATTGAAGCATATGGGAAAACAATGGTTCCCAAAGGTATGAGTATGTAGTGACTATGATTTTAGCCACTTTCAACATGGAATGTTGCATATAGTAAGGGCATTGATCCTGTTTAAGTTTGAATAGAATGGTTCGAAAATATTCTGGGGATGGATTATAAGAGAGTTTTATATTGGTGGGGAGAAGATACCTTTCCCCTTCAGGTTTCTGTGAAGTCTTGCTTGGATGGAAATTGCAGGGAAGCATATGACAAAGGATACCTACAGCTTCCGCGGGAATATTGATATCCTTTTCATTTGTTTTGTCCAGAATGCGACAGAGTCTTTTTTTGCCTAGATAAGGCATGATAAACGGTACTTTTTTGGATTCGAGTGATTGAAGGGGATTGGGTTGAAGAAGAACCTTCCATTCTCTTAGAAAGGAACTTATTTGGGAGATTGTTCTGCAGAATACAATGATTTTTTGATCCTTTTCCATCCGTGCCAAGGCAGCGGCCAAAACAGCAATGGTTTTTCCTGCGCCAGTGGAGTTGTGCACCAATATTTTGGAGCCAGGTTTTGCCAATGCAATAGCTTCCATCATTTTTACTTGCGATGAAGTGGGAGTGGGATATGGAAACAATTCCCTCACTTTTTTGAGTTTTATGGATAACGCCATGCTTGATATTTGGATCACCCGAAAAGGTGACAATGAAAAGTATGCTACATTTTTAAAACGGGACTAAAGGACAAATTCCATTAAACTTTTTTGACCGAGAATATCTCGATCCCATGATATTTGCAAGGGGGCAAAGATAGGTTCAAGAGTTTTTTTCAAGGATTGAAGATAGTAATTCCAATCAATCATGTCTGTTGAAACAAACTCGATATCAGAAAAGGTAATTTCTATTGGTTTTTCAAGGGGGAAATCCAAATGGGGAAATGGGTTTTCCTTAATTTGGATAATGAAAGGTTTGACCTTGACTCCAAAGAAGATAGATCCCTTGGTGATTTCATGAGATCGAGGTGTTTTTTTGTAAAAATGCAGGAAAGCAATCATTACGGCGGGAGTTTTTTGCTTGATTTTATCAAAATCCTTGTTTAGGGTATATTGGGTTTTAAGTTCTTCAATTGGCATTGTTCTCTTTTTCAGCTTGGTGAATACAGGCGTGACCATTTCAATGACATGTCTCTTGATTTCGCTTAAGCCATGATCATCAATCATCTCAGAAAATGTGGTCAATACATTTTTGAATGTCTTCCTGATGAATATAGGGGTGTTACTCTTTTTGCCCTGAAGTCCCTTGATGATTATTTTCCCATTCGTAGTGAACCCGAAATAATTCTTTTTTCGGTCAGTCAGGTAGAGAAACTTGAATTCATAATCTATTCCCAGTTCCATTCCATGCCTGATAAGCATTCTAAACATGATCCGATCCAAGACGTCTTTGGGAGGTTGATAAAGGAAAAGGGAATCTGTATCCCCATAAAGAACAGGAATCCCTTCCTCTTCTGCAAGCCCATGAAGTGTAAGGAGGGCATCACGTGCAAAGGCGGTGGTGGACTCTGCGACAGGAGGACAAAAAAGGTCAAAGTCAGAAGCACCGAACACACCATAACTTGCATTAATGAAAACCTTAAGGGACGCTTGAACCATGTCATAGAAAATTTTCTTTTCACCCTTGCTTTTTTTCTTGAGGGATTTGTACCATCTGACCCTAAGGTCCCTAACAAAACCGACCAACGAAGACATAATCCCAGTATATCGAATGCAGATCCAATGAGAGAGTCCTGGAACAGTATTTTCCTTGCACCATTCATGTCCCTTCCCTTCACACCTGACTGTTTCATAGCTAATGTTTCTTCTTTTTGTGGTTGAGGGATACAAAGAGGCAAAATCAATGACAATGACATTTCTCCAAATTCCAGAGACAGGGTCAAGGACAATTGCACCAGCAAATCCTTTTCCTTCAATCCCAGCAGAGCTTTCAAAGTTTCCTTTCACTGCAAGGATACGATCTTTTTCAGGAACCAAGTAACCCCTTCTTGCATGATCATAGGTAAGCCATTGCCTAATCCAATTTGAGATAGAAAATTGGGTAAGGACAGTAATAGGGATTTTTCCTAGTCGCATAATCATTACAATCAGAGTCCATGCCAGATTATTTGAAAAACGGGTCAGATCCAAGGTGATGCGTGAATCCACAAGATTGTAGACAATAAGATCTGCAATTGACATTTCATCAAACCATAAATCATGCTCGATTTTTTTTGTTCCCAGCAATGCCTCTGCGATGTCATCCAAATTCCATGTTGAATATTTACCCCCAAAAGCATATAAGCGGATTGCCTGATTTCTAAAGAAAGACATGAGATCAATATGGATTGTTCCAGAAATATGATATTCCAATGGAAACCGTCTATGCTGTTTAATGGGAATGTATTGGATTCCCAATTTTTTTGCACGGTTCATGAGATACGGAATGTCAAATGAATTTCCATTAAAACTCAGAACAATAGGAGAGGACATCAGTAGTTGGAAAGTACGGACAAGAAGGTCTTTTTCGTTGGAGAAGAATTCGACAGAATTAATTGGGTTGAATGAGTGGTTTTCAATCATTGTGGATATTTCTGTTTCGTTGAGATCGTTTTCACCGAGAACCAAAACCTTGTCATATCCTTTTGAGGAGGACATTGCAACAGATATGACCGGGAATTCGGCTTTTTCGGGAATTGCAAAGGTCTCTCTTGGGGATCCCACTTCTATGTCAAATGCCAATCGGGGGATGTCAGGAACAGGAGAATCAAGGATTGGAAAATTTTCCAATGCCAAATCAACAAGATCCTTGGTTTCTCCCAAAAGTTTTTGCTTAATTTCATTTGCTTTGGAATGGTCAAGGTTGATTATGACTAATCTATTGTTTTGAACGGCATACCAAGCGCCAGGAACAACTTGACGGTAGGTATAGTATTGAAGTTCAGGTATCTTGAAATTTTCTGCAATCAGTGCATTTATGAAGGGGACGGCAGTTTGTGTTGGAGTATGGACAATAATGTCAGTCATATCCCTCATCTTGAATTCTAGGGCATCCCATTTTTGATGGTGAATGGCATGATACCCATTGATGTTGGATAGATGCCCATAATACCGAACTACTTTTCTTCCATTTGGATCAAGCCATTTTACAAGCTTTCCACCAGATTCAGGCAAGTAAAAGACACAATAAAATCCATTGTTATCAGAATCGAAGTAACCATCCAAAAGGAATCCTTGACTGAATGATTTAACTTCGGGAAGCCCCTCCCATGCAGAATTGACAATGGTTTCCATATTGATCCCTATGGAAATTCGAAATCAATTGGGATGATTGCAGAAAATGGCAGGAAAATTGCAATAAATGCAAATTCTGGTGGGATAAGATTATTTTTGGGAGATGCGACAAAATCAATTAAAAGAGCAATTTTTACCCAGACAAGAGCCCAAGGAAACGCATCACCCTGTGTAATGAAATCCCACTCATCAATAGCAGGTACTGAGTTGATGATTAGAGATATATAAAGTATCCAACCCAATGTCTTTGTTCCCACATAACCATCTATGGAGAGGAGATAATCAATTATCAAGGAGTTTAGAGAAATGAATACCAGAAATGGTCCCAATACTCTTGAGGTAAGATAGAGTTCCACATTTTTTTTGTCATAAAAACTCTCAATTGTTAGGGAAATTCTCTTTCGAAGTGCAGAAGCAGTTTTGAGATAAGGTTTTGTCAGAGATTCCGGCAAAAGGGGGAAGATTGCATAATTTGCAATGACAGCAATGAGAAGATGGAGGGCATAGAGTTCAAGGAAAGACCTAATCAAAACGCATCACCTCACCTTCATCAAAAAAGTTCAGATCCATACTTGAATCAGGATCCGTCAGATGGTACGAAATTCCTTGAGGGACAAATGGAAAAGGTTTCATTTCAAATTCAGTAATTTGCTGTTTTTGTGGAGAGCCATTATTAGGGAGAAATAGAGAAATAATCAGTTCAATGCCCAATGATATTGATGCTGCGGTGATTGGGGAAAATTCAAGGAGGAAACGAGCAGATAGGTACCATATCACCATTCGGACAGTAAAATTATTGAAAAGGGGCAAGACGTTTCTGAATTTCCCTAAAAATTTGTTTTCAGTGACATTAACAGCAGCCATTGCAACAACCTATTTCATTTTAGGTTTTTAAAAGGGAAGTCAACTCCTATATTCTGCAATATCATTGAGTTTTTGGATCAAAGCATTTTGTGCATTAGCCATATTTTGTTTTTCAATGTCAATCCATATCTTATCAGTTTTTACATAAGCCACCTTGACGAGATATGGGGCTGATGAACTGTTCACCATTCTGAAAAACATTCCTCCACGGATTTCTTGGTATTTGAAAAGCAAATCACGTAAGAGTAAAAGTAACTTTTGATTGGGGGTGTCGTCAGGCAAGTGTTTCACTTTATCAAGCCATTCATCAATTAGAGAATCATGTTTTTTGGTAATTTTTCGCCTGTATTCTTCTGAGCGAGCCCAAAGTTGGATAATTCCCTTATAGAAGAAGTAATATGCATGAATGACATCTGTGGATGAAAGGATAGTTTGAGAGATTTTTGAACGGTTTTCATCAGAAATGGGTATCAGGACGTTTGATGGCAAGGCAGATTTAACAGGCTTAAATCCTGCGGCAATAAGGGTTAATTTTGCCTTATCCTGCAGTTTAGAGAACAGCATTGCTGTTTTGAGATTTAAGTAAAGGGTTTTGATTTCTATAATGAAGTCACTTAATTTTTCATTGGATTGAGCAATAATTTCCTTATTTGTGATATTTCCCAATTCATGAAGTGTGAGCTTCATTATGGGAAATTGAAGACGTTGCTGATGATCTGTGAGGAAATCGGACACTGTAAGCTGACCAAGCAATGATATCTTTTTTTCTTCAGTCAAGTCTACAGTAGGCAGAATTACATGATTTGCTTGAGAGTCAATCATAGTTTCAATTATTTCCTTTATTGGTGCGATGGGTGTTTTGGACAGTTCCAAAGGAAGATTTTCAACAGGAGAGGGAGAACTATTAGATGGAGGAGCCACCATTGTCCCTGATTCATAGTCATGAGTTTCTAAGGCTTGGTTCCAAAGAATTTGCCATTCCAAGTGGTAATCGCTTACAATTCTGTCTTCAACGAGTGTGGGATTGGTAAACGAATATCGGGGGTTGTATGTTCTGTAAAGTCCAAGAAGCAAAGGAGGAATATGTAAATTTTTTATTCCAAAGATATAAGCAGTGTATCCTACTTTTAGAAACCAAAGCATGATTTTTGCATTCAATGGCAATTGCCTAACGGAAATTTGGTTATTGATTATATTTTCGACATTTTGGAAGGTTTCATTCATTATCGCCATATCTGGAAAGTAAAGACTATTGTTCTCAAATATTTTCTGAAGGGTATCCAGATAAAATACGTAGCCATCTTTTGTCAATCTATATTCATTGCTTTCGTCTGAATATCCAGATTTTTCAAGAATAACAAATCCAGCTTCAATACAAATTGTGATTGATCTCATCAGGGATTCTGGAATATCTATTCCTTTTATTGAAAACCATTCGGAATTTGATTCCAATGATTTTTTCAGTTCAAATCCCAAACTTGTTTTAATTCCTGGAAAGAGTTCAAGGATTGAGAACATTGCCACATTGTCATGAAGCATTTTCAGGAAGTCCTCACTTTTTATGGTGAGATCGAACACATTAGTTTTAATGCGATCCAAGAGCTCCTTTTCTTTTTCAGAAAGTGGAACAATATCCTCTTCCTGATTCAATGGAGTTCCCTCTTCAAGGAGAAACTCATCATATTCATTCTCAAAATATTTCAAAGGAGAATTATCATAATAAACAGGAATAACTTTGTTGTTTGTGGGGTTATGATAAAGGGCAACGTTATTGGAAAGATAGGAACCTATTTCAGGGAAGAATTTGTTGACTAATGCCTTTCCAAGGATAAGTTGATGAAATTTTTGGGAGAGGGAATATTTCAATCGATGGCAAAGAACAATCCTTAATGTTGGAAATTCAGCTTGAAGGACTTCCAGCAGATTTGAGTGAGTCAAAAAGTGGGAAAGGTCGACATCTGCGATGACAAGTAAATTATATGGCATATCATTGAAAACAGCAAATTTTAACAAAAGAAAAGTTTCAAGCATTGTCTGGACTGGATCGGCAGTTAGAATCTTATGCCAGAGGAAAGCGAACATATTGAATAAAGAGATATCATTTTCGTCAGGTGCATCCAAAAAGGAATAGTCATTGAGATGAAGGAATGAGAAGTAAACAATTCTTCGTTCCTTGTCAGAAAGAACAGATGCAACATCGGAATGGGCAAGTGATGATATTAATTTGGAAAATTGGACACCTGTCTGTTGGTGTGGATAGCCTTGCTGGAACAGCGATTGGATAAATTTACGGAAAGCTCTTGTAAAATTTGGCACTTGTATAAGTTGTTCAAAGAAGTTCCCAAAAACGGTAATGTCTTGCCCAACACGGACAGCTCTCAAAATTTTGAGAAAGTCGATTTTTAATGTGGTGAGATCCAATATTGAAAAATTGCCAATATCTTTGGGAACAGAACCAACACATAACAACCTTCCTTGATAATTGTTCAAGGAATGTTTTAACCACTTTTCTCTTTCTTCCTTAGTTCCGTGGACATTTACAATTCCATTTTCAGCCAACCCGAATTTATTTGAGGACGTAGAGAATAAATAGGGGAAAAGCTCGTCAAGTGGAATTACAGTGTCATTGGAATTACAGTCTTCAAACACAGAAAGTTTAGTTTGAAGGGTTAATGCGAGTTCATTCAATAGATTTGAGTGGACTGCAAGGGAAAGTTGGTATTTTTTATTTAATTTCAGGAAGATCTTGGGGACAAAATAGAATTTTTTCTTTCCAGTAGAACTGAAAATAACAGATTCTTGGGAAAGAACGGGAAGTGCAAACCCTTTGACTTGAGAGATAATTTTTTGCTTGATTTTTTCAGAATCTCTTATCCAATTGGCAAGGTCAATTGTCTCTTCAAGTATCCCAAGAATAATGAAATTTCGTTTATGTTTAATGATGCGTAGTTTAATGCCCATTTGGGGGAGGGATAAAAGAAGAGAGACATATTGCCTAATGGAAGCACTTTCCAAGGCTTCCTTTTTATTGTGGTTTTCCAATAATATGGAGGTTTGGATTTGGGAAGATGTAACTCGTTTTTTTGTTGAGCTCATTTTTTCATATGCCTGCAAAGTCATAATATCCAAATCCAATTGTCTAAAGGGAATTATGAATGGGCAGTAAACATGGATTTGTTTACCATTGTCTTTTACTATGAAATTGTCAATCAATGATAAGGTACACACATATTAAGTATGAAGGATTGATTTTTAATAAAGGAAAGATTTTAGATTTTCATTCGTTCTGCCTCTTTTCTAATCCTTTTTTTGGAGATC
>WAKA01000117.1 GCA_015523565.1 Candidatus Heimdallarchaeota archaeon
TATATGACCTGTCTATAATTAATATGTCTAAAACTGATATATGGTGATGCTATGACTGAAACATTAGCTAAAAAAAAGTTTACAATCGAAGGAATGACCTGCGCAAGCTGTGTCCAAACAATTGAGAATTATGTCGGCAAGAAAGACGGAATCAAAAATATTCAAATCAATCTTCTTGCTGAAGAGGCTGAGGTTGAGTTTGATCCCAATTCTGTTGATGAGAACACAGTTATGGAATGGGTCAGCGATATAGGTTACAAAGCCAAACCACTTGAAGAGAGCCAACAAGGTGAAGTGATTTTAGATATTGAAGGGATGACCTGTGCATCTTGTGTTAACACTATTCAAAGTTATGTTGGTTCTCTTGAAGGTGTTAAAGAAGTTTCTATAAATCTTACAACTGAAAAAGGACGAGTTGTATTTGATGATTCAAAGATTGGTGTAAGAGATATAATTAATGCAATCTCTGATGTGGGATACAAAGCAAAACTATCTCAAGAAAAAGTTGATGTTGAACGCCTAGAAAGAAAACAAGAAATCGAAATGTGGAAGAAAAAACTAACCATTAGTGTGATTTTATCCACCCCTGTATTTTTGATTGCAATGATTTTCAATTATCTTAATCTTGGTGCATTTTCTGATTTTCTAAATTATGAAGTAATCCCACAAGTTGAATTAAGTTCTGTTATTGAATTGATTTTCGCGACCCCTGTGCAATTTTGGGTTGGTAAAGATTTCTATGTCAAAGCGTACAAGGCTCTAAAACATAAGGCTGCAACCATGGATACTCTTGTTGCCTTAGGAACATCTGCAGCATACTTTTATGGCGTTTTTGTGATGGTTTACTCATACTTTGTCCCAGAATTCGAAGGAGAGGTGTTTTTTGAAACATCTGCATTATTAATCACCTTTATTGTCCTTGGAAAATATCTCGAGGCAAGTGCAAAAGGTAGAACATCGGAAGCTATCAAAAAGTTGGTTGAGTTACAGGCAAAATCTGCAGTTATTGTTGAATTGGATGAAAATGGCAATGAGGTTAAGTCAGAAGAAGTTCCTATTGAACTCATACAAAAAGGGGACATTATGAAGGTATATCCTGGAGAAAAAGTTCCGACTGATGGTATTATTATAAAAGGCGAGACTGCAATTGATGAATCAATGATTACTGGAGAATCAATGCCAGTTAACAAAAAAGTAGGTGACGAGGTGATTGGTGCAACAGTTAATCAGCAAGGTGTGATTTATGTCAAAGCAACAAGAGTTGGAAACGAGACTGCACTTGCACAAATTGTCAAACTTGTCCAAGATGCTCAAACATCTAAGGCTCCAATCCAAAACTTGGCTGATAAAATATCTGGTGTATTTGTCCCTATTGTAATTTCAATCGCTGTACTTGATTTCATTGTTTGGTACTTGTTAATTACCTATGGGATTGTTCCAGCTTCTTGGTTGCCTCCTGGAACCTCTCCTTTCCTTTTCTCATTTATTCTTGCGGTCTCTGTACTAGTGATTGCCTGTCCGTGTGCATTGGGACTTGCAACACCAACAGCAGTTATGGTTGGAACAGGTATCGGTGCAGAAAATCATATCCTAATTAAGGGTGGTGAACCTTTAGAAACAGCACATAATATTTCTGCTATAATTCTTGATAAAACTGGTACCATTACTCATGGTAAACCTGAAGTAACAGATGTTATCTCTCTCAATGGAGTTGAGGAAAAAGATCTTGTTTTCCTTGCTTCATCTGCAGAATCTGGATCTGAACATCCCTTGGGAAGGACAATCGCAAATTATGGAAAGGCTATATTGGGAAACTTGGAAAATCCTGAAAAATTTGAAGCAATTGTTGGAAAGGGAATTATTGCAACTGTTTCAAATCAACGGGTGCTCATTGGATCCCGAACATTGCTGGAAGAAAACGGAATTAAGGTGGACAATGACGTTGAAGATCAATTACAGAAATTGGAAATGCAAGGTAAAACAGCAATGCTGGTGGCAACCGATAAACCATTAGGAATCATTGCTGTCGCAGACACAATCAAACCTGAGTCCATAACCGCTGTCAACAAAATGAAAGAAATGGGTATTGAGGTTTGGATGGTCACTGGTGACAATATTAGAACTGCAAAAGCAATCGCGGCACAAGTGGGCATTGAAAATGTGTTTGCAGAAGTCAAGCCTGACGAAAAAGCAATGAAAGTTAAGGAACTCCAAGACCAAGGTCATGTGGTTGCTATGGTTGGTGATGGCATTAATGACTCTCCTGCACTTGCCCAAGCTGATGTGGGAATTGCAATTGGCGCAGGAACTGACGTAGCCATAGAAACAGCAGACATTGTTCTAATGAGAAGTGACCTAAGAGATGTGGTTGTTGCCATTGACTTATCAAAAACCACTTTCAACAGGATCCGATGGAATTTTGTCTGGGCATTTGGATATAATGTCGCAGGTATTCCATTGGCCGCTGGTGTTTTCATTCCAATCATCCGTGCAATTACAGGAACTACTTTTGTTCTCCCACCCGCTGTTGCAGGTGCCGCTATGGCATTCTCTTCAGTTTCTGTCGTTACAAGCTCATTACTCCTGAAAAAATACAAAAAACCTCAATTCTAAGACTAAATTGAAACTGAAAAAAACTACTGATAAAAATTCAAAATTATAAAATTTGTAATTTTATTCAACTTTTGCTTCAACTACTTTGTATCCTAATTGATTTATCGCTTCAACAACTGTATCTTTTTGGCTTGGGTCTGCAATATCCAATTCCCCTTTACCAGATTCCCAATCAACATTGATGTTTTCGGCAAAGTCAAATTTTCTCAAACGTGCAGTAATGCTATTGGAGCACCCTCCACATGTCATTCCTTCAATTTTTAGTACTAAATGGGTTGCCATATCGTATCACCTAATTCTTTATGATATGTTGTTTTTTGATACATTCTGAGAATTATAAATATTTAGATGAGGGTATGATCCACCTCTGTTAATTACCTCTTAAATAAATGTTGTCTGCCATTTATCCATCATGTCTGATTTGTTTCAATGTTGTATGTTCTCAGTTTAAAATTCCATTTACTTTTATCTATCTCTCCCTCTTTTTTATTAAATGTCAAAATAAACCTTTGATTGTGAGACAACCTCATTTTCTTCAATTCATTGTGGAAACTCTAATAAACAACCCTTACAATTATCAATTGATT
Source organism: Candidatus Heimdallarchaeota archaeon (assembly GCA_015523565.1). Lineage (GTDB taxonomy): Archaea > Asgardarchaeota > Heimdallarchaeia > Heimdallarchaeales > Kariarchaeaceae > WAKA01. Next base: position 3,201 of record WAKA01000117.1, read on the forward strand.
ACTCCAAGGGAGGGTGTTTAAGATGGATGAAAGTCAAGTAATCGGTGCAGTCTTCTCAAAAACTACTCCTCATGAATTCATGTTTGTCATTGACATTGAACAAACTGAAAACCGTCCTGTTGAAGTGGGTGAATATGTTGGATTCTATTTGTTCAATAGACCTGCAATTGGCGTTGTTTCCTCAATTGAACGAGTCAACGAGGAAATCATTGACAGCTTGGCCAGTTCGCCTGCATCAATCAGACGAATGCGGGAACTTGCAATGGAACCTGGTGCTGAAAAACTTGTAGCAACTGTAAAAATACACGGATTTGTTGAGGAAAATGGTCGTGTGACAAAACCGCGATTTCCCCCTCTTCCAGGCTCATCTGTCTTCCGTGATCCCAATGACGAATTGCGAACTGCCATGGGCACAGGTGAAATTACCATTGGTACATTGTTGGCAAATCCCCAAGTGAATGTAACCCTTAAGATTCAAGCGTTGTTAAGCCGTCATTTTTCAGTTTTGGCTGTGACTGGTGCAGGAAAAAGTTATACTGTCTCTGTCATCTTGGATCAAATAATGAAAACGTTCCCTAAATCTTCAATTGTGATTATTGATCCACATGGGGACTATTTCTTTTTCCGTGACCTGTTCGGCGAACGAGTCCAAATATTTACTCCAGATGGACATAACAATACAACTCGACTAAAATTCAAAATAAGCAACTTTTCAACCTCTGAACTGGAAAAATTTGCCAATATCCCCTCTAATGCAACAAATCAATTGAACCGTTTTGAAGAAATTGTCCGTACGTTACGGGAAAGTGCCGATGATTGGGATTTTGATGATGTCCGTAGATTATTGCTTGATTATGCAAATAATATCGATAATCCTTCAAAAGAGCGTGATGTGGCTTGGAGCACGTTTAGGAGGATGAGGACAGGAAGGATTCCTGAAGAGTCATTCCTTGACAAGACTGTGGAAACTGATTTATATAACGAAAATGCTCCTTGCTTAGTTAAACCAGGTCAAATGACAATAATCGGAACTGGTCTTCTCCCGAAAAGAGGAAAAGAGACCCTTGTCAGGCAAGTTCTTACTCGAATTTTTGAAGGGGCGGTTGCATGGAGACTAGGATTGGAAAATCGACCTAAAATTGTCAATCCTGTACTTGTTGTTGTTGAAGAAGCTCATCAATTTGCCCCACCCGACGATACTGCATGCAAGGAAATCATTTCACAAATTGCGGCAGAAGGTCGAAAATTCGGCGTGGGTCTTGGTATAATAAGTCAACGACCTGGCAAAATTGATGAAAATGTTCTTTCTCAGTGTAACACACAAATAACATTGAAAATAACTAATCCAAAAGACCAAAGGGCAATTGAAAATGCAAGTGAAACAATGTCTGCTGATTTCATGAAAGACCTGCCAGGATTGAATACAGGTGAGGCAATCATTACGGGATCCGCTATTGGTCTTCCATCAATGGTTCGCATCAACAAGATAGATGCAACTCCCAGTGGTGATGACATAGACGTTGTTGGGCTTTGGAAGGAACTTCCTTCTTCTGATGAGCTCCAAACAATTGAATCTGTTGAAGCCGACGATGATTTGGGTGATCTCCTATGAAATTCATTCATACTAGTGATTGGCATCTGGGATATGCACAATACAACCTTGAAGCTAGATTTAATGATTTTTTCAGGGCTGCTGTATATACTGTCGATAAAATCATTGAACTGAACCCTGATTTTGTAATCCATACTGGTGATATTTTCCATCATAGCAAACCCACCCCAGGTGCGATTAGACACGCTGTATTTATCCTCCAAAAGTTAAAGAAAGCGGGTATCCCATTCTACCTTATCCGTGGAAACCACGATGCAAAAACATCTCGTGAGCTTGCTTATGGAGGGACATCACTTAAACTATTAAGTGAACTCAAATTAATTGAGTATATTGATGACAAAACAATCTTGCTTGATGAACTGAACGTGGCAATTGCTGGAATTGGTCATTACTTTGGCACGTTGGCTGAAAGAAAAGTGAAAGAGGTACTTTCAAATTCAAAAATTCCCAGTAACTATTTTAAAATCCTTGCCCTCCATAATTTTATCCAAGGACAACTGGACAAGGTTTCTGAAACTGTTTCTATTGGTCTTATAGATTCCCTGAATCTTGACTATGTTGCTGGAGGACATTACCATATCCCTTGGGTAAGAGATAATGTCAACATTTGGGTTCCTGGGAGTAGTGAAGCAACATCTGCGAATGATTGGCGAAGGGACGATGTCTTATTCAATTCTGTTTCTGTATACTCTTCTTTTTACGAAATCGAAGCTGTAAACAAATCTGGTAAATGGGAAAAAACTGTGAGAACACATAAAATCCCCATTCGTCCAAAGATTTTTCTGAAAGTTGAATCTTATGCAGAAACAGCCTCCGAGGTCAAAAAGGAATTGATTGATGAAATTCAAGAGAAAATGGTCAAGCTACATGACTATTTTCAAACTGAACATGAAGATTTTCTTGTAAAATATAAGAAATACAAGGATATACTTCATAAGCCCGTTGTAAGAATTCATCTTTCAACGGATATGAGACGGGAGGAAATGGATCTCTTTCAACCCTCTGATATTCAGACTGATCTTGACTTGCTTAAACTTGAAATAATTATTAATCAAGAGGAAGACGAATTCTATATCCCCACAGAAACTATTTCTACCCTTCATATCGACCAAATCATAAAAGAACTTAGCATAGAGATGGGAGGTGAGGAAATATATCCCCTTGTTCAAAAGGTGATCCAAGAATTCGATAACCGCCCAGTCTCTAGGGATCTTAATGATGAGGAAATTGATCGTTTTATAGGTTTTGTTGAAACTGGAGTTTCCAATGAAACTCATGAAATAAATGGAAAAAGCATGGATAAAGCAGAATTGAATAAGAATCTTGAGGAAACGTCTAAAGATAGATCAAACCCAAAAAAAAGAGAAACCAGCACTCAGAATGAGTCTTCGACAATTACCATAAAAAGTTCATTGGAGGATTGGTTGAAATGACATTTTTCAAAATTAACAAATTAACTCTTAGTAATATCAGATGCTATAATGATGCAACATTTCAATTTTCTGACAACAGAAACGTCTTGGTTGGTACTAACGGAGCAGGGAAATCCACTATCATCAACTCTATAGGCATTGGACTCTTTGGTAAGGACTACTTGAACAAGATGTCATTGAACACAAAAGATTTGATCAAATGGGGTGAAAATAAGGGGAAAATCAATCTGGAATTTTCAACCGAAAAAGGAAAATACCGTTCTGTTTTTGAAATCTCTGAAAAAGGAAAAAATAGCTGGAAACTCTATGACCTAAACACAGGAAAAGCAAAACAGATTACTACCAAGATAACGGAAACAAAAGAAAAAATAATCGAACTTCTTGATGGATACCTTGATGAAGTGACTTTCAAAAACGCAGTTTGTAGCCCTCAAGGAATGATTACAAATCTTCTTGACCTTACCCCTAAGGAAAGGCAAAAGCAGATCTACCAAATCTTGGGTGTTGAACAATTCGAAAAAACATTCGAACTGACAAATAAACTGATCAAGAAACTTGAAAACAGAAAAAAAACTCTGGTTGAAAAGATTGAGACTCTTGAAAGTGTTATTGTTCCTATTGATAAGTTACAAAAAGAATTGGACGACCTCAATGAAGAATTTAACAAACTCAGTAAGATGCTTCCAATTAAGCAAAAAGAAGCTGAAACCCTTCGTAAAAAGATACATTCACTTGAAGAAAAAAAGAGCCATTATGAAAAACTCCTCACACAACAACGCACTATCGAAAACGATATTGAAACCCTGAACAAAGAAAAAGCATCTTATGAAAAATCATTGGAATCTCTAAAAGCAGAAACAAAGATTAATGTGTCTACAATAAATGAACTGAACGATATTTCTGGAAAATTAAACAATGAAATCAAGGAAATGCAAAAACAAAAAATAGGATTGACCAATGAAAAGCAAAAGTATCAAGAAACTAAAAAACACATTGAGGATGATGAAAAATCCCTAAATCAAAATAACAAACAATTGGAAATGAAAAAGTCTCAAATTTCTGAGCTATTGCAAAAAGCTGGAACTGAAAATATCGATGAATTAGAAGAACAAATAAAACAGCTAGATACGAAAATTGCACTTTATAATCAAGAAATCAATGAAATCAAAAAATCTATTGAACATCTCAAGACTATAAAAAAACAGCATGAACAGACTATCTCGAAATATAATGAAAAATATGGTCGCTTGGTAAAGCAATTCGAAGAGGCATTTAAAACAAAGATAGGAATGTTTGATAGCGTAATCAATCAAGTTCAAGAAAATATATCCACATTGGAAAAAGAACTTGACAAATCACAAAAACAACGGGATAGCCTTAAAGATGAAATATCTGCTGTAAATACCGAAATCTCTCAAAAAAGAGATGTGATCAAGATTTTAAATCAGTCAAAAACCAATGCTCAAAATTGCCCAACCTGCTATCAATCATTGAAAAACGTGGACATCTCATCCCTCATTTCAATGCATGAGACCGATGTGAATAAACTTGTTGCAAAAAAGACAAAACTTGATCATACATTAATGGAAACGAACCAACTTATCCAAACAAAAAAACAAGAACTTGACATGATGCAAAAGAAAATGAAAAGCCTTGAAAAAATAAAACAAAACCTGGATGAGTTGAAGAATGAAAAAGACGAACTTGAACATGCCAAAAACGAACTTACAATCATCAATAAGAAAATCAATGAAAAGAAACAGGAACTTCAGACAAAACAAAAAACAAATATCTCTGATTATGAAAAAGAGAAGACACAACTTCTTAAAATTAAAAACCATTACAGAACAATAGAAAAGGACATTGTCTCTTTGAAGGCAAGAATTTCCCAACTTGAAAGACAAATTAAGAAAAATAAGGATGCCCTCTCAAAAATAAATTTCCAAAAAATTGTTCAAGATCTCGACATATTGGAAATGCAATTGAAAAATAAACAGAATTTGTATCGAGTACTTACATCCAAATATTCACAATCTCTTCAAAACTTGGAAAATAAAAAAATAGCTCTTAAAGAAAAATCCTCAAAATTAAAGGAGATTAAAAAGCAACTCGAAAGTATAGACCCTAAGGAATTCAATTCTGAAATCCTCTCGTCACTAAAACGACAACAATCTGATGTTGATAAGGCTGTTGGTGCACTTACTCTAAAACATGATCAACTTAAAAATGAACAGATCCCCAATAAGGAAAAAGAGCTAAAGGATGCAAAAACTAGAATGTCTGAGGTCAATGAAAGCAAAAACAGAGTCAAAACCATTGAAAATGCAATTGACACTTATTCCCTGATTAGTCAAATAATCAAAGAGATTCCAAGAACTGTGTTAATAAACATCACATCTTCTGTTTCTGCCCAAACAACAAGACTTGTTCAAAGATTCATGCCAACACATGGATTTTCCTCAATTAAACTTAATTCTGATGGATCTCTCCAAATTGTTCGCAATGGTCATGAAATAGATTTGCATTCCCTTTCCGGCGGTGAGAAAACAGTTCTTGCACTTGCTCTGAGGGTTGCACTAACAACAAAGGTTGTTCCCCTTAACTTTATGATCTTGGATGAACCCACTCAACACCTAGACCGAGCTCGTATCGAGGAGTTTATCGAGATAATGGATCGTGGAAATATCTTCGGGGGGATCAATAGTCAAGTTATACTTGTGACTCATGTTGATGAGTTCAAAAGGGTTGCAGATCAAGCGATCGAAATAACTGTTGGCTCTCATAATCAAAGAACTGTGTTGGTTCAAAATTAACCTCCACCTGCCGGAGGAAGGATAACAAGTGTGTCCCCCTCTTTCAATTCTTTTTCTTTTAATTCTGTGTGAGGTATCTGGTCTCCATTAACAGCAAATACAAAGTCTTTGTTTATCTCTCCATTCTTTACCAAAATATCCTCTAACGTTGGATACTGTGAAATTAACTGATGAATGATTTCTTTCACTTTTGTTGCATTCACATTCAACTCTACTTGTTTTGAGCCTAATTGTTCCCTTATGAATGCAAAAGAACGTATTTTGATTTTCATTACCTTGTGTATGTCCTCCGCAATAATGAACTATTGCATATCTTCCTAAATTTTTTTCCCATTTCTACAAGCTCATGAGCTACCCCAAGAGTTCTTTAGTTGTAGGTATAAAGCACCAAAGACTCATAATTGTAATTAGCATGAAACGCACAACAATCACTCTAACCTTCGGGGTTTTGTTTCTGATGCTTCTTTCTTCTTTTGCAATTGGGCATGCAGAAAGAGTACAGAATGACTATGGTCTTGACCAAGCAAGTTCTTATGATCATCGCTTAGTCAAGAAGGATATTTCCTTTGGAATCAGAACAAAAGTAATCAAAGGAGAAAATGACCAAGGTGTTCAATTGGTATTCTCTCAATCTGGCTTAAGGAGATTCACTAATATCACTAGGGGTTTTGGCAATGTAACCTTCCCAACTAACGATACTGCATACATTGTTGGTGAAGGAAACAACACAGTTACAACAACAACCAGATTTGTAAAAACTTTTATCCAAAGGGATGAATATGTCGAGAATGTAACTGTCGGAAAACGAATAAGAAAAACTGGTGGTGATACTATTGGTGGTACTCCACAAACAATCCAAGTTGACAAGACTTATCAACTTCCAGCCAGCTACGACGAGTTGGCTTCAAATTCAAACTATACCCAAAGGCAAAGGCGTGGGCTCACTATCTTTATTTCAAGAACTGGTGAACTCGTTGATGTTCCCGTCAATGATTCCAACGGTCAAGAAATTGGTCGAGTTGTTGCCTTTAAATTCCATATTCATGTCGCAGCATTCTTTGAAGATACAAAAGAATTTGTTGCAAATTATGAGTCCTTTGAATTTGGTTTCGGAAATATGATCCCACAACAAGTTAAGGATCATGTCAAAAACGGAACTTCTGCACAAAAAAGATTGCACAAGGGTGTTGCAGGCGCTGCCAGACTCAATGCAACAAAACCACTTGTTGAATGGATCAATCTAGGATACAACTCCACGTATGACCTCAATATGAGCATGGGTCTTTTCAATTTCAATAGGAAAGCAAAACTATTGCTTATGGTTCCTATTGGCAGAGAAAGAAGCAGACCTGGTGAATTGGCATTGCAACAAAGCCTTACAACTGATTTTGAAGGTCTTATCGATCAATATGCACAAGCTAATGAACTGAGTGAACTCGACAGCATGGAAGTTGACGATCTTGACTTGTCATTGGTGGATGAAGTGGTAAGTGTCGAAAACATCGACTTGGACTCTCTAGCCTCAAATGGAAAAAGCTTACCATTCAATTTCCTTGCTTCCCTCCTTGCTTTGTTTGTTGCAATTCCGATCATCCGAAAATTCAGGAACTAATGTCTTTAACAAGGGCTAAATAGTTATAATATCATAAAAAAAAGAAAATTTAGTGTCACAGCAAGTTCAATATATCCAATTAGTTGAAAAATATCGACCCAAAACAAAAAGCGAGCTTGTTGGAAATAAAAGTGCCATTGATCGCATTGATCGTTTCCTGTCTGAATGGAGCCCCAATAAAAAACCAAAAGCTATTCTATTGGTTGGTCCTCCCGGGATTGGAAAAACAACAGCAGTCTATGCTCTCGCAAATGACCATAATTTGGATGTCATTGAATTTAATGCATCTGATAATAGGAATAAAAAAGACCTTCTCGAATTTGTTCAGCCACTCACAGAATATGAAAATTTATTCTTGGATAAAGGAAAGGTCATTTTGATTGATGAAGTGGACGGTCTGTCGGGACAAAAAGACAGGGGGGCAGTTCCTACTTTAAAGACTCTGATAAAAAATACAAGATATCCCATCATTCTCTGCGCCAATGATATTGAAGATTCAAAAGTTCAATCTCTTGCCTCGTCGATCCCGCTTGTCCAATTCTCTAGACCCGATGAATTTACCATCTTTGAACTTCTTGAAAGAATTGCAAAGAAAGAAGGAATCATGATTGAAGAAGCGCAACTGCAAGTTATTGCTGAAAGTGCCGCAGGGGATATCCGGGCGGCTCTTAATGAACTTGAATCTTTCAGTTTCGGAAAAGATACATCATATGTGCCTCCTTCAAGAAATAAAATGAAAAATTGGGTTGACTATTTCAATGGTATCTTCTTTGCAAGATCCGTTGAGGAAGCCAAAAGAGCAACACAAAACCCCCCTGCTAGTGATTATCGAATGATTCTTAACTATCTTTTTGATCTGACATGTCGATATGTTAAAACTCCTGAAGAATTGGATCTTGCTTACTCTGTGCTTGCAGAAGCTGATCTTGTCTTGGCAAGAATCAACAAGACTCTTGATTGGGGACTTCTGAAGTATTTCTTCGAATTGATCGGTCCTGGTTTGTATTTTGCACGAAAATCTCGATCTGGAAAACGTCTCACATCGATTAACAAATTACCTTCTGCCTTCTTTGCAATTGGAAGAGGAAAAATGATAAACAAACTTGCATTTGAGCTTGCTGATGTGGTTGCTCCTAAGCTCCATCTTGGCAAAAAAGAATTCATTTACAATGAGTTTCCTTATTTGATGAAATTAATGCGTGGAAAAACTGGTGCTATGATCGTTGCTTGGTTGGATTTAGATGACTCAGTCATTGAAAAAATAACAAAATACAACAAAGATTACTCACTTCTTGATTATCTTGATGAGGCACGATCACTGATTGGGAAATCACGTATTAATGACGCTAATAATGACGAACCTCTGTCCGATAATGCAGTTGGTGAACTTCTTAAATCAAGGATATTCGAACCAATTCCTGAAATCAAAAAGAAGAAAACAAAAAGAAAAAAAAGCGGAAAATCAGACAAAAAGGGTTCCAAAAAAGAAAAAACAGATCCAGAAAAAGCAAAACAAAAAGATGCCCCTTCCCAATCCACATTGACTGAACAAAAGACAAAACCAGAAGAAACAAAAGACAAACCTGATGACAAGCAATCTTCCTTGGATGACTTCTTCTAGTGTCCTAATTGTTTAGCATCCCTTCCCGCTTTCGGTATTCCCTATAATTTTTAATCTTGTCGAAATCCAATTCCCCTTGTACAATTCCGTCTCTGTTTGGCAATACAAAAAAATCCTCTAATCTTTTAATTTTCTCATTCTTAACGGATGGATCCACAATTGAACTTGCAAATCCTGTAGTCACATTTTCTAAACCCGGATGATCTGATACAACAATTGGTATAACAAACTCTCTCGATCTAGTTAATGTCAGTGAATACCATTGAAATTTTGCATAGTATTCATGGTTAGGCAATGTTACAGTCATGGCAGGAACTATCAATATATCTATTCCTACAGATGTCAAACGTTTGATTGTCATATATTGCCATAAATCTGCACAGATGACAACACCGTACCTAATGCCTTTTTGTGTCTCAAAAATTTTGACGTTTTCCTTCCCTTTTATTCCCCTCTCTCTTTCATGTGCCATTGGACTAAATTTTGGAATTAATTGTATTTCATTTTCCGTATTCACCACTATTGCCATATTATGGATCTTTCCATTTTCTTTGATAATTCCTGTTCCAAAAACAAGTGGCGGATGTTTTGGCAATGTATCCAGTATATTTTTTATTTCTTCAATTTTGATCGGTTTCTTTCCCCACGCATATTCTGGCAATACTGAAATGTCCGCACCATATTCATTCACTTTGCTTATCACTTTCTTAATCCATGCTTCCATCTGCTGATTGCCTTTTAGAAAAGGAAATGTCACAAATCTTCCTTTCACACATCTTGTTGTCTTTATTGACTATTTAATCACTCGCCAATGTAAGGTTAAACATTTCCCTTTTTATCTAGTGTAAAATAATATCTTTATTTTCTGCTAATTATTTATTTCAGAAATTATTGCTTTGATTTTTAAGGGCTTTTTTACTTTAGTTTGAAAATTATTGTTCTACAACGATCAAAATTACAAAAACATGAATTTTTTTAATATTTCGTCTTCATGTTTTTAAATCAAGCCCTTAATGTTTGATTAGTAGGCGAGAGATTATGATCGAACTGAATGTTGTTCAGCCACGAACTTACCGTCCAGATAAATGGTGGGTTGAGCCGTTTGCAATGGCTCTTTATTTTGTTTTCTTCACCATTTATGTGATATATGTAACATTGGTCGCTCCTCTCGAAGAAAGTATACAGGAATGGGATACCAGCAGTGCAGGTGTTAATTACATCAGCCCATTTTTCTCTCCTGATCTCAAAAAATTCTTCGGGATTGATACTCCTGTTGTGAACATCCCTGGGATTGGCGACTGGAAAGTTTCTCCTGCCCTTTTGCTTATTTGGGCTCCATTGGGTTTTAGGGCAACTTGTTACTATGGAAGGAAGGTTATTTACAGAAGCTTTTTCTGGAGCCCTCCAGCTTGTGCAGTTGATGGGTTTGCCATGAGAAAAGGAAAATACAAGGGCGACGGACCTGGAATATTTGCTATTGTCCATCTTCACCGTTATTTCTTCTATTTGGCTTTTATCCTTGCTGTTTTCCATTGGATCGACACTTTCTTTGCAATGCAATTTCGTGCTTCTGATGGTTCGTTAGCCTATGGTATCGGAATTGGAACTTTACTGAGTGCTCTTGATGCATTATTCTTGACATTATACGTCATCAGTTGCCATTCATTCCGGCATTTGATGGGTGGTGGTGCTAACACTCCTGGAACAATTCGTTACTGGCTCTGGTCAAAGATCTCTAAACTAAATAAATATCATGGACTTTGGTTCTGGTTGTCATTGTTCATGATTGTCATTGTTGATGTCTATTTCCGATTGGTGGCAACAGGCACAATAACAGAAGTGAGGTGGTTGTTCTAATGGGATACAATGTTGATGAAGAACTGAAAAAAGTTCAGAAAAAGGAATATGATGTTCTAATTATTGGTGCAGGTGGTGCTGGACTCCGCGCTGCTATTGCAGCTGCAGAAGCAGGTGTAAATGTTGGAATTGTCACGAAATCACTTCTCGGAAAAGCTCATACAGTAATGGCAGAAGGTGGTGCTGCTGCCGCCCTTGGAAATGTCGATTCAAGGGACAATTGGAAAGTGCATTTTAGGGACACCATGAAAGGTGGTAAATACCACAACAACTGGAAGATGGTGGAAATCTTTGCAAAGCAAGCTCCTGATAGAATTCGTGAATTGGAGCTTTATGGAGCTGTCTTTGACAGAACTGAAGAAGGCAAGATAAAACAAAGGAACTTTGGTGGTCATAAGTTTCCACGACTTGCCCATGTCGGGGATCGCACTGGTCTTGAAATGATAAGAACACTACAAGATAAGGCAATCCATTATCCAACTCTTCATGTGGAAATGGAAACCACAATCACCAAACTGTTTGTTGAAAATGGAGAGGTGAAGGGTGCTTTTGGTTACAACAGGCAAACTGGAAACTTAATCGTCTACTCGGCAAAGTCGGTTATTATTGCCACTGGTGGGTTCGGCAAAGTATTCCGTGTCACCTCAAACAGTTGGGAGTTGACTGGGGACGGCGAATCCCTCGCTTACAGGGAAGGCGTTGAACTTACCGATATGGAATTCATACAATTCCATCCAACAGGCATGGTTTACCCAAATTCTGTTAAAGGAACGCTGGTCACTGAAGGTGTTCGTGGTGAAGGTGGAATCCTGAAAAATATAAATGGCGAACGGTTTATGTTCAGGTACATCCCTGAAATGTTCAAAGATGATTATGCAGAAACAGAGGAGGAGGCAGAACGTTGGTTTAAAGGTGACCCCAATGCTAGAAGACCTCCTGAACTTCTTACTAGGGATGTGGTAGCTAAGGCAATCAGGGCAGAGGTAAAAGCAGGTCGAGGATCGCCCCATGGTGGTGCATTCTTGGATATTGCATCTAGAAGAACTCCTGAAGAAATAAAAAGGGTACTCCCAAGTATGTATCATCAATTCCTGAAATTGGCTAAACTTGACATTACAAAAGAACCAATGGAGGTTGGACCTACTGCACACTATGCAATGGGTGGTATTAGGGTTGATGGTGAAACCCAAGAAACCAATATCAAGGGGATTTTTGCAGCAGGTGAAGTGTCTGCTGGATTGCATGGGGCCAATCGCCTTGGTGGAAATTCCCTTACTGATCTGATTGTCTTTGGAAAAATAGCTGGCGACTATGCCGCTAAAAGGGCAAAAGATGCATCCCTAAAATCAATATCTGATGAGGAAATCAAAGAGGCAATTGATTTTACTCTCAAACCGTTTGACGATAGCAATAATGAGGATCCATATCAACTACACGCTGAATTGAAAGAACTGATGGAAGAATATGTTGGAATTGTCAGAACTGAAGAGGGCTTGAAAACTGCTATTGAAAAGTTGAAGGATATGCTGAAACGAGCTGACAAACTCAAGGCTGTCGGCGATACCAGAAAATACAATTCCTCATGGCATCAAGCTCTAGATATTAAAAATATGATTACAGTTGCATTAATCATTGCTACTGCCGCTCTTCAAAGAAAAGAGAGCCGAGGTGCACATACAAGGGAGGATTTCCCTGAAACTGACGAATCCTTGACTAATGTTCTTTATGTCATATCAAAAGGTGATGATGGCTTTCCAAAGGTTTCAGAAGCCACATATCCCCCTATGCCTGAAGAACTCAAGCAGGCGATGAAGGAAGCAGAGGAGGCATAAGGATGTCCGTAGAAGAGAAAAAAATAGATGTCTACTCTGGTGCTGTCTTGGATCGCAAAAAGAAAATTCGTATCCAAAGAGGGTCTCCAGAAACAGGTATTGAAATGGTTGAATATGACGTAGAGTATGACCACACTGAAGTTGTTCTAGACATCGTCCACCGTGTTCAAGCAGAATTTGCTCCTGATTTGGCAGTCCGCTGGAATTGCAAGGCTGGAAAGTGTGGTTCTTGCTCAGCCGAAATCAATGGCATGCCAAAACTAATGTGCATGACCAAGATGATCGATTATGATGACGTAGATGTTCTTGAAATACGTCCCATGAGAACTTTTCCAGTTATCAAAGACCTTGTAACTGATGTAAGCTGGAATTTCGAAGTGAATAAACGAATTAAACCATTTAAGCCCCCTGAAGGACTTAAAGAACTAACCATGCAACAGAAACATGTTGATAGGGTACAAGAATATAGGAAATGCATCGAATGCTTCCTATGCCAAAATACCTGTCATGTACTTAGAACACATCAAAAGACCAATGAATTTGCTGGTCCACGCTTCATGATTAGATTGGCATCATTGGAAATGCATCCAATGGATACCGAAGAAAACCGTCTGAAAGAAATCAAGGACGACTTTGGTGTCATGATGTGCAATATCACTCGATGTTGTACTGAAGTATGCCCTGAAGAAATCAACATAACTGACAATGGTATTATCCCATTAAAGGAAAGAGTAATTGGCGAGTTCTATGACCCATTGGCAAAAGCAATCTCATGGGTCAAAAAATTACTTTAATTTGACAATCTTCGGTTCAAAAATTCTGTAAATAATTTCATTGATCTAATTCTTCCCTTTATATCACTCATTGCTCCATGTCCCTCATCTGTATATTCTACAAACTCAAAATCTCCATCTGGACCTTCTTTTCTTCCAAGTTTCAATAATCTGTCTCTGACATTTCGTGATTCTGTAACTGGACATCGTGGATCATTTGTTCCATGTACCAAAAGCAATGGCGCCTTTATGTTCTCCACATAATTCAAGGGTGACCTTTCTTCCCACAGCTCTGCATCTTCCACTGGATCACCCATTTGCATTCTCAAGAAATACTTGAAATGTGGCATTGACTTTTCATACATGTTCTTCAGATGTGATACTGGAACCCAAGCACATCCTGCTGCCCACAAATCTGGTGATTTGGTTAAACAAACTAAAGTTGCATATCCTCCATAACTTCCACCAAATACTGCAACTCGGTTTGGATCCACACTATAGTTGTCTATGATATATTGCCTTCCTGCAACCCAATCATCATGATCTTTGCCACCCCAATCTTTCAAACATGCATCCCTGAATTCCACTCCATATCCTGTACTCCCTCTTACATTTGGTAGTAACACTACATACCCCAAATCTGCCAAATATTGTGCCATCATGCTGAAGTTAAGGAAGTACTGTCCTGTAGGTCCCCCATGCGGAAGAACAATTGCAGGATACTTAAATGTTGGATCAAAATCCCTCGGTTTATAGAGAATCGCAGGAATCATTGTTCCATCTAAACTAGGATACCAGATGTGCTCCCCATTCACAAATAATGAGGGATCAATTCCTTTCGTATCTGTATTCAATAATGTTTCATAATTTTCTGTTTCCAAATCATACATTATCAATTTTGAAGGCATCGTAGGGGTGTTAATTGTCAAAAACAAGTACCTGTCATCCTTCAATTGGGAACCTGCCGCTATTCCCTTTGGAAAGTTCAATTGCCTTGATTTTCCTGTTTCAATGTCAAAGATGACTGGTGAAATCGACCCATCGACATTTTGCATTGCCACCAAAAATTTACCATTGTCACTGAATTTAGCGGCATATTGCTCATGTTTGCCATCACCAAGAATTCTAATTTCTTTTGTTTCAACATTGTAAATCCCTGGCTGGGCAACCCCACTTGCATCTGTTGTAAAGGCAATGAATTTACCATCCTTTGACCAATCTGCAAATGAATCATTGCTTCCAATTTTCATCTGGATTATTCGCTTGGTTTCTGTCCCATCTACTTTTGCAATATAAATGTCTGAATTTCTGAGATCTTTCTCCTCGTTCGTCCCATAAACTACATATTCTCCATCTGGTGAAAATTTTCCGCCAAATGCAGGATTTTCATGTGCCGTGATCTGTTCAACAGTTTCTCCGTCGGTTGAAATCCTGAAAACATTCATTTGCCCATTCCTGTTGCTCGTGATGGAATACCATTTGCCATCTGGGGATGAATCAACAATGTATTCCTGAAATTCTGGAGTATCTGTCAACATTGTAACTTCGCTTGTCTCAATATCTATACTGTGGATATTGTGCTGTTCATCTCCGTCTTTATCCTTGGCGAACAAGATGCTTTTATCATCCCTAGCCCAAATAAATCCTGCCCTTAGGGTCTTTGGAACCTCTCCATGCGAAATCTGTTTAATTTCTTTTGTCGCTAGATCCATAATATATAACTCAATCCTTCCTGTTTTATCCCAATAAAATGCTAGCTTGTCTTTTGCATGATTAAGAGTGGGCATATAGAAACTTGGCATCGATGCCAATGTCTCTAGATCAAAATTGCCTTTTTCCTTAATTGGAGCCAACTTCTGTGCTTCCATGTTTTTTAATCTACAATGCTAAAATAAATATTCGCCTATAGATTAAATCAATTTGAACATTCAAAATTGGTTTAATTATGCCTTAAATTGATCTGGCAAAAAATGAAAATGTTTTTATGGATGAAATGGGATGCTAAGTTGGTGAAACCCATGGGGTATCGCGAAATGGCTTACTAACATTTATCTTTTCGACAGCCTGACCTATGGGTTTTCATTTGTTTTAAATTGTCAACCATTTCCAATTAGGGAACCAAAGGTTGAAATTTTTCAAATTTTTTATGAGGTGAATGCTATTGACTGAAGAAAAATATATTGTAACAAGCGCCCTTCCATACATAAATGGAGTCAAGCACATTGGAAATTTAGTTGGTTCATTGTTGCCTGCAGACATATAT
>WAKA01000118.1 GCA_015523565.1 Candidatus Heimdallarchaeota archaeon
ATATGATTCAACCCTAATGTAAATGCCAACATTCAAAAAAATAACAATGATAATGAATTTAAATGACAACATCATAATTTATGGAAGCACAATCGAAAATAAATAAAGAATTGAGAATACATTAATTGAATAGATAATTAAAATAAATAACAAGCAACAATACAATATTTAAGACAACCATTCGTATTTTTGTAAATCAATATCCAGTAAAATAATCGACACCCCATAGATCACCAGATTGTTTTAATATTGGCACAACCATTTTGTATAGTGAGGCAAAAGCCTAGTGATCTGGAAATGGTCGATCTGGTAATTCACTAATTATACTTCACGC
Organism: Candidatus Heimdallarchaeota archaeon; assembly: GCA_015523565.1. GTDB lineage: Archaea > Asgardarchaeota > Heimdallarchaeia > Heimdallarchaeales > Kariarchaeaceae > WAKA01. Next base: position 335 of record WAKA01000118.1, read on the forward strand.
CTTTAAGGGCGTTGCTGCTGCCCTGTTGTCATTTTGGCTCGGCATTGAGTTGAGATACCTTTCGGAGTCGAATTACAGCAGGGTGTTGAAAATCAATTGGGCCACGATAATTATGACTTGGCTCACATACATATTCGCGGTATGGTATAGAGGGGGAATTGATTTCATAAATTCAAAAAGTCCATGGAATTCCTCCTTCAAAACCACTAAAATTCCGCTCAAGACAGCGGCAACAGAATAAGCCAAAATCGAGACTACAACTGTACTGTTTGTTTCTTCCATATATTCCTCCTCAAATTCCTTTCGCAAGTCGGACTGTCATTGAGATGATCGCTCCAAACCCTTCCATCAAAACTGCAATTGCAAACATTGTAAATGCAATGGTCATTGCAATTTTCTTTGCTCCAGTGTCTTTGGTGAGATCCACATTCCTGACAAGGATAAAGAGCACAATTGTCAAGAGGGGCATCAAAAACCAATGTTCCTTGACCTCTGTGAAAAACGCATGTCCCCAATAGTAATCGCTTCCTTTGATGATGGATTTGCTTCCCCCCTCACGTCCATAATAGGGAACATAGCACCATCATTGGATCACCCACACGTATTTCTTGTTGATTATTTTTGCGATCATCTATTTTGTTTTCAAGTCAAGAGATGACACAATTATGCAATCCGTCAAAAAGAACCAAACAGGATGGAATATGATCCACAGTTGTGGGTGCGGCCATTATTGCCCTTTGCATGCACCACCATGGAATAATCCTGCATTGATGCTGAACAGGATGGATCATAGCCAAAAGAAGTAAAGTTCGCTGGAATTCAAGGAAGCTATTCCACACCCCTTTTCATAAGAATCACATCCCTTATTTGAAGTGGCAACATTACAAGAAGTGAAAGGACAGTAAACATTTGCAAAAGGAATATTCTATTCATTGCAATGAAGACAAGGTCAAAAATGAGGGTGACCAGTAGGAAAGTCGCATAAAAAGCCTGTTTTGGCCATAGGGAACCATTGATCAGGAAATAGTCCACCATGGCATTCAATCTCAGCGACCTTACATTGTATTCGGGTCTTATGACATAGGTGTTGTTAGTATTCTTCATGACATAGCCATCCTCGACCAATTTTGAGAGATGATAACTAGCATGAGATGCTGTTTTCAAACCGAGCCCATGCCGCACTTCTGTGGGACCGACCTCCCTGCCAACTTTCAGCAGGTAAACAAACACCTGAAGCCTCATCCCCGTAAGGTTGGAAAAGGACCCGTTCCCCCCATCAATTCCCTTTATCATCCTCGATCATCCAGAACGAGTATTTGAAAAAAGTTCATGTACCTTTGCTACTGCATTGTCAAATGCAGTTATTGGTGAAAGGTACAAGGGGTCAAAAGGATACGGGATCACAGGCAACGGGAATTCACCCCAAGAATAAGATACCAAGGCATCCCAAAGGAATTCAATATAAACAACAACACCTTCGCCAAGCAAATTTGAATCAATTCGGAGTTCAATTCCAGTGCCGTTTTCATAATAGATGTCAAAAGAATAGCCAAAGTTTCCGCCGCCTGCCAATGGATCAAACGAGGACCAATCCCAATCGACTTCTCCTGTTTCATTCACACCATCGGTAATTAACCAATTGATCTGTTGAATGTCTGAATCAGCATAGGAAGCAGTGTAATTGGATATACGGAGATCATCAGGGTATCCTCCAGAAAAGTTGGCAAACCAGACATAGGCAGACCATGAAGAGGAATTAATGCGAGTCAAGTGTATATCCTTGTTCCATCCACCGAAATCAGTTTCATTGATGATAATGGTGTAGTTGAAATTAACTCGCATATACACAGCTGTTTCATAATTTTTTTGGATTTGAGCAGCCAGCAAAGAAACCCGATCCAACGGGTTGTCGGTTTGGTTATCATTGTCATTTTTTGTCTTATTGCCAGTCCAGTTATTGGAAGGAATTTGACCGTCATCTGATGGTAAGGTGGGCAGAGTAGGTTCTGTGGTCAAATCCCCTTTGTTTTCGGGGGTGTTCATATAATTATCCACTGTGAAAGCAGTGCCTATAAGGATTAAGGTCATCCCAAGACCAAGCAGGATGCCTTTAAGGTACTGCATTCTTCGCGTCTTCAAAATTTGGAGCTCAATTTGGCGTTCCATGTCCTATAATTTTTCGGCGGTCTATTTATATTATGGCTTTGAATGTCGTATTCAAAGGTTTGAAAGTGCAATTCAAAGGCTTGACAATTGGTTTTACCTTCAACAAGAGCCAATAATTCATGAGAGGGATATCAAATGCATTCATCAGGAGTTAAAACAACAGAATAGGGAAATTAAAATAGCAGAATGGAGGAAGTCGTAGAATGAGAAGATCGAGTCAATTGCAGTCGTGGGCACTAGTTCATTCAAGATAGCCCCACATAATAAGAATCCCCTTTTCCTCATATTTCTCAATACCGGTAAGTCCGTATGAAAGCAAATCCTGTTTTAATTCATGATGATTGCTTTTGGAGGACTGATGTTTTCAACATCCTATATCCTCATGCAGTTTGGATTTGTCCTAAGTCTTTCTGTGTTCATTGACACGTTTTTTGTCAGGTCAATCCTTGTTCCAGCCATCATGTCCATCAGTGAAAAATGGAACTGGTGGCCCACTTCTTTTGAGCATCCATTACAACTTCAAGAAGAAGCTAGATAAGAAATTAAAATTAAATTTAAGGTTAATATAGCGATGCGTGATAGTTAGTAATTTTGCTTCTCATAAGATTAATATAGACGAAAGATGATCGGTCATTTGTCTGTAGAAAACGGGCAGAATATCGTAATTGACTAGAAGGTCCTTGGAACATCACGGTAACATTCTTTTTGAGCGGAGAGTAGTCCACGTCAACCGCAATATCGGTTTTCGTACAGTACACAAAGCAATTTTACGATTTTTTCAGTGGATTCTGGGGGAAACAGTAAGTTTATCTTGTCAAGAGGTATTTTTCCTTCTGATCCATATTATAAGCGAAGATGTCTTACAGACCAAAGGTTGTAATATTGGGTGCAGGGTTTGCAGGGATATGGGCTGCCAAGAAACTGAACAACAAGCCAGTTGATGTCTTGGTGATTGACCGGAACAATTTCCATACATTCCTGCCTCTTCTTTACCAAGTTGCCGCGGCAGAAATAGAAATTGAGCAGATTGCGTATCCGGTTCGGCAAATGTTCAGGAAAAGCAAGAATGTGGGATTTATCAAGGCCGAGGTTCAAAGGGTTGTACCTAAGGAAAACTTGGTCATTACAGATGTGGGGGCAATCCCCTATGACTTCCTCATTATTGCATTAGGCAGTCAAACGGCATATTTTGGGGTGCCGGGAGCCCAAGAATTTGCATTTCCGCTAAAGGCAATCCCCCATGCCATTGAATTGAGAAATCACATACTTTCGATGTTTGAAAAAGCGAGTTTTGAGATTGAGCCAAAATCTAGGGAACCCATGCTCAATTTTGTAATTGTCGGCGGTGGTCCAACTGGGGTTGAATTTGCGGCATCCTTGCAGGAACTCATAGATGGTCCCTTGAAAAAGGACTTTAAGGAGCTTCGTCCATGGACACCCCAAGTTCATTTGATAGAGGCCAATCCGAAAATTCTCAAAGGATATCCAGAAAAGCAAAGGTACTATGCAATGAGGGAACTGAAGAAGAAAGGAATTGTTCTCCATACAGGAGTCAGTGTTACAGAGGTGACCCCATCTGAGGTAAAATTATCCGATGGAAGCAAAATAAGGACAGAGACGGTTGTTTGGGCGGCAGGCATCCAAGGACCTGAAACATTGGGTGATTGGAACCTTCCCCTGAACTCAAGGAAACAAATTTTGGTGGATGAAACATTGAAAGCAGTCGGTTATGACAATATATTTGCGGTAGGAGATATTGCCTCAATTCAGGATCAGTTTGTTCCACAAGTCGCCCCTGCGGCCATCCAAATGGGAAGCCTAGCCGCGAGCAATATTCTCAATTCACTAAAGGGGAAACCACAAAGGAAGTTCAAATACAAGGACAAGGGGTCAATGACAATATTGGGCAGAAACAAGGCCATTGTCAGGACAAAACACCTGAAATTCAAAGGGTTTATTGCTTGGCTTTCATGGTTGTTCCTTCATCTGATGAAATTGGTGGGATACAGGAACAGGGCGATGGTTCTCCTGAATTGGGCATGGTCATACATTTTTTATGAGAGAGCCGCCAGGATTGTCTTGCCTTTGCATTCAGATGAGAAACCCGTTGCAGACAAGACAGTAAACGTTCAAATGGCAAAACCATTGTAACTGCCACGAAAGATGCAATTATGAATGAATAATTTACTTTCAAAACAATTTACATTAAACTTTAAAACAATACAAAGCTAACTAAAATTGATGTTCAAAGGAGAACCCATTGCCATATGGTCAATGGTTGCCGCATTCCTGTCATTTTTGGCATTGCAATTATATGGAATTCTGTTTGGATTGGGGATAATCACGGGGTTTTATCCAATCCACCTTCATCTTGCCTTTTTCGGATGGATATCCTTTCTCATATTGGGGGCGGAGCTCCAGTTCTTCAGGGCAATTCTTGCAATCAGGAAATTTGAACCGGAATGGCTACGATGGGTCTTCTTGGTTTCAATGTATCTTTCATTGTTCTTCACCATTTTGAGTGGTTGGATAGATTTACTTGCAGAGGCCTATATCCTTCTCATTTTGGTCACTATTGTCCACACCTATTGGCTTGCCAAATATTCCCGATCCCGATTTTTCAAGTTCCCCCTTCAGTTCTATCTTGCAGGTCAAGGGTTTTTCATTCTTGGCTTGGCACTCTATGCAAAATATGTCCCTGGTCTGAACATTGACTTTCATGGCCTTGCCAGATGGCAGGTGATCCATATCTTTGCAGTGGGTTGGATCAGCTTGGTGTTGCAGGGGGCAGTTACAAGGATACTTCCGATGTTTCTGAATAGGGCGATCGATCGTTCCTATAGACCAAAGGTTGACCAACACTTTTGGTTTTCATTTATTTCCTCTTCCCTTTTTATTGCAGGGGTTATCACAAAATCCCTGCCCCTGACCTCAATAGGAGGTACACTTTGGTTCGTGAACTGGATATTGGTAGGGTATTTCATGTTCAAAAGCCTTCGGACAACAAATCGCGGGAAAGAAATCACATATCCCATTACAGGCCTTTTCTTCTTGTGGGGTTTCATATGGTTGGCAATTGGGGCGACGTTGGGCTTCATCTCCGCTTTCGTTGAATTCGGCGTCCTACAAAACCCCCCACCACGTGCCTTTCATATTCATACATCACTCCTCTTAGGCCTTTCCTTCATCATGATGGGAGCCTACCACAGAATATCGGTTTTTCAGGTCTATACGATACTATATAGCGGAAAAAGAGGAGAAAGCAGTCTCGGAAAAATGCTCCACGAAAAGCTAATGATCATTGTTTTTGCCCTTTGTACAGTCGGTGCCCTGATTGCAGTAACGGGGTTTTACCAATCCAGCTATGCACTAGTTGCCCAAGGGGGCATATTCTATTTTTTAGGGACTCTTGTATTATTTGGTCAGATTCTTTGGGTTATGAAGCAATATGTTTCCAAAAAAGGAAATGCCATTCCCTTCTACCTTAAGTCAACAGAGAAAAAGGGTTAGCAGATATTGAACCCTTACGTCCCCATCCATTAAAATTCCCCATTGCAAGGGGATCCTCTTTTGGGACACTATACAGACATTGGATGCAACATTATTTTTTGCGTATAAGTCCTCCTAAACGCAAAAGTACAGGTGGTCTGTAATGTAATTTGAATATGCATAGAATTAAGATCACTAGTCAACAAATCTTCAATTTGATCAACCCATTTCTTTGATCGAATGTGGCCTCCTTTTTTATCTTTAAAGTTTAGTATCTAGACAAGATCCAATATCTTCTGCCAGACAGTGTGGCTTGTCCCAAATATCTCTGCCGCATCAATATCACTGACTTTTTCATTATGGTATGCATTTGCCACAGTACTGACAAATGTGTCACCGAATTCTGAAATTATTACTTTACTTCTTTGTGGACCACCCTTTCGATTGTTTCTTTGTTTTTTGAACCGATCATTATATCTTTCCAAGAATTGATTATAAATTTCCCAATCGATAATTTTTTTCTTTAATAAAGCTACAGCAGTGGCATGTTTGCTAATTTTGAGTTGGTTTGACAGGGTTCGGATTTCCTTGAAAATGTCATTTGTGCCCGTATTTATAGTTATATTTTCAGGGATTAATACACAAGCGGCAAATTCTTCACACCAATATTCAACTGCATTTTCCTCCGATGTAAAATCATCAAGAATCGACTCACCAATCAATAAATGACCCAATTCATGAAACAGAGTAAATGTCCTGGATCCCTCACTTTCATTCTTGTTGACAACAATGACATAAGGTGTTCCCATTGAAATTGTAAATCCGCGAAGTTCTTCCAAGGAGAATTGTAAAACCAATATCCCGAATTCCTCAAATTTTTGCCTTAACTTCTTGAAAAATTCGTTTCTGTCTTTAGTTTCTCTTCGTATTTTTGGGATATCCATTTGCCCTATAATTTTTTTTGCGGCTTCTTTTGGGGAAATCTTCCGAGGGATTTTTGGAAATTCAAATTTTGTAACACCCCCCAACTCTTGGAAAACTTCTTGTACATGGTATGCTTCCCTTATTGCATCCTTCAACTTTCTTGAAAGTTTACCTGTGAATTTCCTAGATCTAGGTCGTGGTGGGAATTCAGGAGGGGATGAAAGGAAAAACACAGAGATGGGGATTGCAAACCTATTTGAAATTTTTCTAAGTTTAGATATGGTTACGTTGATTTCCTCATCATTTAAGTTAATATTTAATTGGCTGACTTCTTCGTCTGACAGTCCAATGTATTCCTTGATTTTTAGGAACACATCTTTTTTAACAGTAACTTGGATAGAAGTCACATCAATATGATTCTCATGAGCATATTTGAACATATTTAGAACACCACACCAATCTCAACTAAATAATCCAGCAATTTTAATGAGGGAATGCCATACTTTGCCGCAATCCAAGGGATTTTTTCAGGAGCATTCTTTTCTTCAGTTATTATTTTAACAGTTGGTTTTTCCAGAAAAATGTTAATGTTATTAGAATAGGCAATAGCCAAAGAAATAATATGGGGGTCTGCATGATATTTTACCTTTTTATTCCCTTTTGAGGCCAGCTTAGGGAATTCATTAAGGAGATCTTTCATTGTGGCATACATCTCAACATTTTCTACGATTGCATTTGGAAATTTTGAGACCCAATCATAAATCAATGGATTTCCCAACGTCAACTCAAAATATACTTCTTTTGGCAGTACCAATCTCTTTGTAATGAATTCCTTTTCCATAGCCTTCCAAAATTTGTCGAATTTAAAATATCCTTGGGGATAATGCTTTAGTGCAGACAGGCTATTTGTATCAATGATATAGATTTTTCTCAGGAAAATCCCCCTTTTACTTGTAAGATATTATTCTCCTCCATAAGCAAATCATAAATAAATGTTTTGTAGGAAATGATACAAAATCCCAACAAATATAGAGAAATGCTCCATTTTTAAGGAAGCAATATAGTTAATTGGGTTATAAAAGACAAATCAGTATCGAATGGTGATGAATTTTTTATGATGATTTATTCATGCCTGTTATAATGTGGCAAATCCATACGTCACTTATGAATCTTAAAAGATATGAAAAGTTCACCTGACCAATCCTTAAAAGGAAATTCATTCCAGCCAAAGATATGGAGGAATATGTACAGAAAGTCAAAGCTGAAATTGAGGGATTGCATCAGTTTTTCACGGAGTGGTTCAATGGAAAACTTGAGGAAAGCAGTTTTGCAAGGGTGGAAAACGCTTTGCATAGGGATTTTGAATTGGTTACACCAAGGGGAGAACATTTCAATCGGGATGAGATACTGACCCTTATCAGAAATGCGAAGGGGACAGATCCCCAGAGGAAGATTTGGACAGAATTCGTTTCCTGCAAGAGGGTTGACAATATTGCAATTGCCCTTTATTATGAGATGCAGGAGCAAGGAGATAAGCAAACGAGGAGACTGAGCACGGCAGTCTTCACTATTGGCACCAGTCTGAAGTGGCTACATGTACACGAGACATGGGCAGATTGAGTTTCAGAATTGCATATATTGGACACGGATTTCAATGATTTTGTCAGGCCAATAGACCTGTGGATTGCCTCAAACATTTGATCCCATCCCCTTACTACATTTTTGATTGCATGATGAAGCAGATTTTCGACTTTGCTTAAACAGACATAGTTGGATACGGCATCATTGTTGATTAGTTTAATACCAACACAAAAAATGTTCAAATTTATCCTAAAAACAATTTGACACGAGCAACGTAGACATGTTGATTTTGACAAATCCAATGCACTTTCCGTATATTTAAAAACAAACCTGTTTTAAAGGGGTGTGAAAAATGATTTCATATTTGGAACTAAAAATGTGGGGATTGAAAAAAATTACCATATCCTTGTTTCTTATTTTTGTTATGATTTTCAGCTATTCAATGTTTGTCCAAAAGCAAATTGATGGTCACATAAATGCAATCAACACAGGGGATGAGGCCATCGATTTGTCAGCATCATTTTCATTCCCATACAACTCAGATAAATTTGAGGGATTTAAGGCAAGAATTTCAAAAATAAGAGACATTGATCGATGGGACTACTATTTTTCAAATGTTGATGAGGTCGAGATCAATGTGTCAGGAACTGTAAAAACATTTCGAGCGGTCACGTTTTACTTGTCGGACAATCTGTGGGATTATTTTGGCGTCAATGGGGACATTGTTTTCTATAATTCGATTGGGTTGACCTTGCCCGACAGCAATACCAGTGCATTTTTCAAGGCAAGGAATGAAAGTTTTGCACTCAGTTCCACATATTATTCATCACCCATTTCACAAAAATCGGAATTTCGGGCAGAATACACACATGCCATTTTTTTCATGAATTATAAAAAAATGCCAGCAGACGTTGTTGAGGACGCCATCCAAATTTATGAGATGAATGCAAGAAAACCATCCATTACATTCAGGCTTTTTGGTTATCTTGATGCATCCATCCCGTCAAATCAAATAAGGGGGACAATTCAGGAAATTAAGGATGAAATTACCACAATAATTGATGAAACGGGAATATTTCCTGATTTTGAGTTTAGGACATCTAGACTTGAGAATTCAGTATATTCCATGGAACTGGGGGTAATTTTAGACTTAGTTGAAAAGCAGTTGGGATTTTTCATTGTCGCATATCTTGTTATAGAGTTTGGATTTGCCGTTTATGTTTGGTCTCTCATAGATCAGTTGAAACATGAAATTTCACTTTTGATTGATCGGGGCATTCCTCCGAACAGGTTGATATTAAGTATATTTATAGGTTATTCATTCCCTGCAATTTTAGGGTATGTAATTGTAAGGGTCATATCAATTGTAATTTCCATGTCGGAAATTGTAATCAGCAATGTCATTGATGCCCTTATCCTGCCATTTCTTTTATCGTATTTGACATTAGTCAATGCCATATTGGCAGTCAATCTCAACAGGATTAAGGCAATACATCTGCCACCAAGGCTAAAATCAGGGAAATTCAAGATGAAATACCTGATATATGTTTTTGTTGGTAGTTTTATCATAACTGCCACCCTCATTTCTACATTTGTGATCTTGGGGGTAATGTCCAACACTTTATCAGAGGAAACCCTGTCAATACCAATTTCAATCTTCACGTTTACATTTTTCACAGTGGTTGCGTATAAATATCCCTCAATTTTCCTTTTTCAGAAAAACCCATATCGTAGGGGAATGATGTTGCAGGTGTTTCATCGGAAACGTTTAGCCTTATTCATTTTGACATTTCTCGTCTTTTTCCAAATGTTTAGTGTGGCAGAGCTATACGGACCTTATGTAACTACAGGCAGATCAAGCCCAATACCTTTTGGGG
>WAKA01000119.1 GCA_015523565.1 Candidatus Heimdallarchaeota archaeon
AGTCCATGTGCTTCCTGCGGAATTGGACATGGCAACCCAAGCACCGCCATCGACCCTATAGTCAGCAGAGGTGACACCCACGTTGTCAGTGATTGTTGCATCAACTGTAACAGTACCAGAAACAGTGCCTGTTGGGGAATTGATAGTCACGGATGGGGCGGTAGTGTCTGCTGGTGGTGATCCTGAAACAGGATATGTTACATCCAAAGTGTAAGAACTTGAGACACCACTGTAATAGTTTACACGGATTGCCCACGTCCCTGTTTGTGTTGGGGTGTAGCTCAGAGATTCAGGATTTGCAGTTGTGTAAGCCCTTGTTACATAACCTGTACCATAAACATTTGCTCCAGGGGCATAAAGATACATATCCAAGTCAGCAGAGGTACCCCAAGACAATGTTGCCTGGATGCTTGAAGTTGTATCGGTTACATCAAAATAGTGCACTTGATCTGGAGAGCCTGAACTAACAGTACCTGTAAAGGTATCAGTTTGCGTTGGTGGTGGTGGGGGGGGTGCAGCACCAGTCAAGGCACGATAAACATTTAGAATACCTCCGCTGACGACTTTTCCACTAAAAGCAGGAACTTGATCAACATTGTCCATCAATTTTTGTTTCAATTGAGCTGTTGTCAGTGAAGGGTCATTTGCCAACAAAAGGGCGGCAGCACCTGAAACATGTGGTGTGGCCATTGATGTTCCAGAAATTGTATTATAATTGTTATTAGGATATGTGCTTAAAATGTTTGAACCAGGTGCCGCTATATCTACTGAAGTGGCACCATAATTAGAGAATGAAGACATACCATCTGTGCTTGTGGATGAAGCAACTGCAATTATGTTGGCAGATGAATATGATGAAGGATATTGTGGAGTGGCATCATTGTCAGCACCATTATTGCCTGCGGCTGCAACAAATAATCCAGGAAATGCATCAATTGCGTCTTTAAGGGCTTGAGAATATCCACCGCCACCCCAAGAAGCAGAAATGATTTGGGCGCCCATTTGGGTGGCATATTGAACGGCAGATACTGCATCAGTAGTGGATCCCCCATTTGGACCCAAAAATTTCAAAGACATAATTTTGACATTCCAATTTACACCAACAACACCGATGCCGTTATTTCCAACTGCACCAATTGTTCCAGCTACATGAGTCCCATGGGTGTCTTGTGTTGGATCGCCACCATAAACTTGACCGTTATTATTAATAAAGTTCCAACCATTTACATCGTCTACAAATCCGTTTCCGTCATCGTCAATGCCATTCCCAGGAATCTCATTTGGATTGGTCCAAATATTTGCTGCTAAATCAGGATGGTTTATGTCAATTCCTTCATCAATAACAGCAACAAGCACTGTATTTGAACCTGTAGTGATATCCCAGGCCTTATCTGCCTGAATTCTCTGCATTCCCCACAATGAGGACCATTGAGGATCATTAGGTACTACAGTAGGATAGTAACGTTGATTTTGTTCAACATACCTAATTCCATCAAGCTTTTTCAATGCGTCCACAAAAGAAACGGGAATGGTTATTGAAACTGCGGAAATGCTATCAAATGTTTTTTCGATTATACCTCCCATGGATTTTATATTATTCAATACATCTCCAGTTTTTCCTTGGGAGTCCAACCCAACAATCAACTCAACGCGTTGATCTGGATTATACAATGAAGTCAACTGTGAAGACCCAATTGTCAATCCAAATGCAACTGCAAGAGTGAAAGTCAATATCAGTAGTGTTTTTCTGTTCATATTTTCACCATCTGTTTGCATGAGTTTGAGTGAAATTTTCATGAGGTGAATTTTCACCCAATTCTTGCAGTCCGATTTATCGAACTCGGCGTACGTAACCAAGAGCAAAATAAAAAGGTTTCGTAAATTGTATTGTCCACAAAAAATTTGGTTTAACCAATCAAAATACATTAATTTCAAGGAATAACGTTTTTTCATTAGTTTCAAAAAATTTCATGAAATTTAGCATAAGTTCGAAAGTGCACGCAAATTTTTTCGATATTCGTAATGAGTAAATTTTGCATTTTTGGGTTTTCAATTGCTATAATAGAAAATAGTTATCATTTTGATTTTTGGAAAAACGAAATAATGAATTCCCAAAAAGCACATTTACGCATTTCGTACCCAATGGGCTTTCATGTTTCTAAAATGAACAATTTAGGTATTTAATTATTTTTTTTATAATCTAGATATCTGAATTGCTCACCATGGATTTTTCCATGAGTTGTGATGCGTTACTTGATCAAGGGATTTTCGACCTCGTTTCAATGAAGGGGAAGGTGGGTCAAATTCTTTTGGATAGCCAATAAGGATTGCACCTATAGGGGTATAATTTTGGGGAATATTAAAGTCAGCCCTAAACTTTTCTGGTTTTGGAACTCCTGTAAATACTGCACCCAGTTCCTCATCAACCACAGTCAATAATGCAAGCAAAGCGGCCATACCTGCATCAATGTGCCAAAAGGGAACAGGCCATCTGCTTTCATCCTTATCAGTCCATCCTTTGTCTGGTTCTGCATATCTTTCCAAGTATGCATCCTTGTTTGACAAGACGACAAGAATTATTGGTGCATTCTCCATGTATGGCCATCTCTTGAAGTTTTTTTGCCTTTCTTCTTTTGTACCCCATTGACTGAACAATAGTTCCTTAAGATTCGGATCATCTATGATGAAGACTTCTGTTCCTTGGGAAAAACCGGCAGAGGGTCCCTTGAACATGTTTTTCAGGATACGATCCAGTTTTTCGCGAGGAATTGGATCGGGCTTGAATGACCGTATCATCTTTCTTTTGTTGACGACTTTTTGGAATTCCATGTTTCATAGGTTGCGAATAATTATAAAAAAGCATTGAGTCAAGTATTTTTTGTTCACCCATCCCGTATTAATTATTGGCACATTACTTTCTTTTTATAAAGGAAATTGTCGAAATAAACCTATGAATGAAATTGTCCTGATACAAAGTAGCCTAAATCCAAAATCGAAAACTGCGATCGTTTTGAATGAGGTAAAGAAAAAACTGGAGGAAAAAGGGGCAAAAACTTTTCTGTTGGATTTAAGAGATTATGAAATTCCATTTTGTGATGGCAGGAAGTTTGAGGAATATCCGTCCCATCTCCAAGATATCAAAAGCATACTTGACAATGCCCATGCCTTTGTAATTGGTTTTCCAGTTTACTTATACACATTTTCAGGGGTATTAAAGAATTTCTTGGACATATTCTCATCAGCCTTCCACCAAAAGGTATGTGCAATTGTGGCAAATGCAGGTGGAAGCAACAGCTATCTTGCAAGCAGAGATTTGATGAATGCCATGTCTTTTGAAGAGGGAACGCTATTTATACAACCTACAGTCTATACTTATTCAAAACATTTCAGTGAGGGAAAGATTACAGATGAATATGTCTTCAAAAAAATTGACCAAATGATTGAAAGGTTGATTAAAGTGTCAAATTATAAATTACCTGTTCCTGCTGAGCATTGAAATCATTCTGAGAATATATTTGAAAATCAGCAATATGTCCCAATATATGTTCCAAGCCATACGGGCAGGGCTTGTAAATTGCCCCCTCATCAATCTCCCAAGATCAAACCAAAGATAGAAGGAAAAGAGGATTGCACCCAAAAGGGAAACAATGAAATTTCCAATTGTCCCATAGCCAATGAATATCATTCCTATTGAAAGCAAAATGAAAGCAATACCAAATGCAAACAGTTTATTGGCATGTTTCATTACATCTGGTCTTTCAATGTTTACTTTCCTGTAAATATAAGCAACGATAAGAGTTGTAATCCCAAAAGCAGAGGCGATGACAAACATTCCTTGGCTGTCGCCATAAAGAACCAATGTAAATGTAAATCCGAGTAAAACAGCTGAAGAAATGACAAATGTATAGTATAATTTTTCAATAGTACTTTCTTTTTTAGCGAAAAAGTATCCTATAATTGCAATTATCTCGACAACAAGGGCAATGAGGGCAAAAATAAGTTGAAGTCCAATTGGCAGGAGAGTAATGATAAAACTGATAATTGTTGCATAAATGATTCCCGCACTGACCTTGTCCATTACTTCTTTAATCATCCAATTTTGGTTACCATATCGGTTTTGCATTCCATATGCATTCGGATACATATGAATTATATGCCATTGGAAGAATAAAAATATTGCAATACTATCCAAAAATAGAAAATTCTCATTAAAGAAATTATTTTTTTTGGGCGTCCACTATAATTTTTCGCATAATCAATAAAAAGATTGAATCTTAATGCTTTCATGCAACTTAAGAAATTATTGGGATATGTATTGAAACCTTACATAAAATCCCTTTCAAAATCTGCATTTCCTGTTGTTGATGGGGAAATTCCAGTTTTGGGGATCACAGAAACTACAAAAATCAGAAGAGACCAAAGGGGAATAGCATATGTTCAAGCATCCAATGAGAAGGACATGTTCTTTGCACAAGGTTTTGCACATGCTCAAGACAGGCTTTGGCAGATGGAACTGAATCGGAGAGTGGCAACAGGCAGATTAAGTGAATTTTTTGGAAATTTAAGTGTTGATACAGACAAGTTTGCTAGGAACTTAGGTTTTTCAAGGCTTGGTCTAAAAGACTATAAGGAAATGGGGGAAAATGAGAAACAAATGATTGAGAGCTATGTAAATGGAATAAATGCCTATCTTACATCTGAAATCTTCAAGATGCCTCCAGAATACAAGCTAACAAAGACAAAACCGAACCCATGGACTATTGAGGACGTGATGGCATTTACAAGATTCATGATATGGCAATTGTCACATGCTTGGTATGGGAAAATCATTAGGATGCATTTGATCAATGAATTGGATAGATCTCTTGTGGATGAACTAGAAGTCAATGTTCCAAAAGAAAACAGTACAATCCTTCCAAAAGGAATTGAGACATATAGGTTTGTGGAAAAAGTATTGGAGCCATTTCAAGGACCATTTTTGAATAACATAGCCGCATCCAATTCCGTTGTTGTTTCTGGGGAACTGACTGAAACAGGTACACCCTATCTGCTTAATGATGTTCACCTTCCCTTGTCTGCTCCTCAATTATGGTATGAGATGGTTATTGAGACAGAGGAGTTTCACGCCGCAGGAGTTTCCATACCAGGTATTCCATCCATTCTGATTGGACAGAACAAGCACATTGCATGGGGCATCACACTTGCCATGACAGATGCGGCAGATGTATATATAGAACTCATTGATTGGAATAAGGAAGAGTACCTATTCAATGGAGAAATGAGGAAGCTTGAAAAGATCACAGAAACCATTGAAATAATTGAAGGCAAGTCAAAGAGGACTGAAAAGATGGATATATACTACACACACAGGGGTCCAATTCTGTTTCCTGAAATTTTGGATGAGAATGAATTGCCTATCCCCAATGCGGGAGAAGTGGAAAAATTGGGATTAAGCCTTCCAGATAACAAAAACCTATCCTTTGCATTGTCTGTTAGAGATTATGCGTTAGATAGTTGTAAAGCAATATCAGGATGGTATAAGTTGGATAAAAGCAAGGATTGGAATGATTTTGTTGAGGCAATGAGACTGATCGAGGCGCCCCAATTAAATATCTCCTATGTTGATAACCAAAATATAGGTTACTGGTGTACAGGCAAGCTTCCCAAAAGGGAAAATCCTGGAAGAGAATATTATCCTTATCCAGGCTGGACTGATGAATTTGATTGGAAAGAAGACATCCCCTTTGAGGAAATGCCCCATGCATTGAATCCAGAAAAGAAGTTTATAGTAACCGCCAACAATAAAGTCACTGGTGATAACTATAAACATTATCTTGGAAATTCATGGATGAATGGATATCGTGCAAAAAGAATCACAGATCTCATAAATAGTGCTACAAAGGATGGAAAGTTGGGAAGGAATGACCTTAATAAATTCATGATGGACGTATATTGCATTCCCGCCAAGGAATTTTCAGAACTAATAGGCAACATCTCAAAATCCCTTTGGCTCACGGAAAACGAGAAAGTCATAATTGAGATATTGGAAAAGTGGGATGGCTATATGAAAAGTGACAGAATAGAACCCACCGTTTATGAGGTATTAAGATATAAAATGATATTTGAACTTTTCACCACCTCAATTCCAGAAAAACGGATTTTACAATTAATGGGATTTGGACCACACCCTGTCCTATTGCCAACCAATGAAATTTTTGGTCATGATACAGTTGTGCTTCTTAGAATCCTAAAGAATCCAAATTCACCATGGTGGCAAAGATATGCGGAAGCAAAAGGGACAACAAAAGAAAAGGCACAGGGAATTCTACTGAAAAATTCACTAAAGACCACAATTAATTGGTTACGAAAACATTTGGGAATAAAACCCGAGGACTGGAGATATGGTCGAATACATAAAGCTGTCTTTCCCCATTCACTTTCATTGGAACCGATGCTCGAACCAGTTCTTAATCCCAAGTCCCGACCGATTAGTGGAAATACTGACACCCCTTACCAGACTGCATTTTTGCCAAATCAACCATTTGATAACAATGCATGGAGTATAAGCTTCAGATTAAACGTTGATGGCGCATCTCTCAGTGATTCCATGTTTGCAACCTCTTTGGGTCAGTCTGGCATTCCATTCAATCCACACTATTCAGATTTGACAGATGAATGGATTGCCGGAAAATACCATAAATATGAATGGATTACTGATAAAGAACATGAAATCTTGGAATTAACTCAAAAGGAAAAGTGAAAAGCGAATCTGAAATTCTTAACCATTGACAAACAATGAACAATGAATTGGGCTTTCTTTATACATAACACCTTAAATTTATATTAAATCAATTGTCAGATAACAAGAATGAAAAATCAAGCAATATGTCTAATTATTTTCATATCCCTCTTCATGCTTCCAAGTCCCAAACTTGCCCAAAATGATTTTAAGGACTTTTATGACTTCCTTGACCGTTTTGAGACGGAAGGAACGAATCAGACGCAACTCATTGAGGACTACATTCAATGGCAGGAAGAATATGGATTTCCTGCGATTGTCAATAATACCCATGCCGTGTTCATTTATTACGCAGGTCAAAACCATATCGGCAGTGCACAAATTGCAGGTGATTTCAACAGTTGGAACCCTGAAGACATGATAAGGTTGGGAAGTTTCAATTTTTTCTATTTTCCACTCAATGCGGAAGCAACAGCTCGGCTTGATTACAAGTTCATAGTGGACGGTAATTGGATATTGGACCCAAGGAATCCCCACACAGTCCCAGGTGGATTTGGAGACAATTCTGAACTGGCTATGCCTGAATTTATCCAACCAACAGAAATCATTTACAGAAAAAACATTGACCATGGAAACTTGACATTCATAAAGACTGAATTCAAAAGTGCAAATCCAGGGCTTACTGTTTATTTGCCTCCAAACTTTCAAAACAATAATTCATACCCGACAGCATATTTCACAGACGGAAGTGAATATCTTTCATTGGCCTATTCAGCGACAATTCTGGACAATTTGATTCATGATGGTAAAATCAAGCCAATTATTGGAATTTTTGTGGATCCATGGGGACAAAGACATGAATGGTATAATTGCAGTTCCATGAAATATTTGGAATATTTGGATGAACTTGTATCTTTTATTGACAACCGATATCCTACAATTGCCAACAGAACTGAACGGCTTCATTTAGGAGATTCATTGGGAGGACAAATATCTGCCTTTGTCGGTCTGCAAAGAAATAACCTCTTCAAGAATATTGGAATGCAGTCTGGTGCATTCTGGGATGGAGACACGTCATTGGGGAGGATTGGATGTCAAATAAAGGATCAATACAAAAATGCATCCTCAAACTTGAATCTTTCCATGTGGTTTACCGCGGGAACGTATGAACAAACCATTTATGAGGATACACAAGCAATGGTGCAAATTGCCAAAGAAAAGAACTGGATTACCAATGTTACCTATTACCATGAAGGCCATTCATGGGGATTATGGAGACATACCTTGGATGAGATGCTTGAGTTTTTCTTTCCAATGGTCAAAGAGCCAACCATTTTCATCTAACTCATCAACTCCAGAACCGTCAACCTTTGCCACAACAGAAACAAGTACATCGATCACCACCTTTACATCAACAAATCAATCAGAAACAAGTACTTCTACAAACGAAAGCCCTTTAACTCATGTACCAATAATTCTTGGGATTTTAATTACCAGATACCGAAAAAGATTCAAAAAGGTTCATTTGAATTCACGATAATCAAAAAATTCCTCGTCATCATCATCTTCATCGTCATCTTCACCCATTAGGTGATCTGAGATAATGTCCAAATCATCAGGATCCATATCTGAAATGGTCTCGATTATATCCTGTATTCTCCTGTTTCCAGAAAAGGAGATAAGACCTCTCAAAAATTCCCAATCAAAAGTTACAAGCCTGTCCTTGTTTGGAATTTTAATGTTAGTGAACTTTTCAATTTCCCGTAACCCAATCAATGCTGATTCAGGATCCTCATCAAAATTGCAATAGATCAACAAGCCAAGAACTTTTAGGTTCAATGATGTTCCGATTGACAGGAAGGTAGCCAATGGACCGATCATAGTTAATTTCTCTTCCATTGAAGGGGCAATTCCATGTGATTTGGTAAACGCAGGAGTCGGTGCATATGCAACCCAATCTGTTGAAGTGGCTGATCTAGTCTCTTCCCGCAACCCTGCAATTATGTAATATGCCTTGCATCCCCAAGAAAGCACTTCCAAAGTCATTTCCTCCCATTCCTCATGGGGAACATGGGTCACATGAAACGGGTATCTGGAAACTAAAAGGAGTGTTTTACTTTCATGGTGTGCATAAAGTGTGACAATTGATTCCAATCTCCCTTTATAGTACCAGATTGTTTTTCCCCACATCCCGATTGTTTCAAGCTCTAACTGCTCTACCAAATGATTGACTGAAAGAAACCCCACATTTCCATAACCAGAAAAACCAATAAGGACTTGATAATCTCTTGGAATTTTTCCTTTCAACATCTTAAAGTAGTTTCCAACTATCTCATTGCGTAAATTAATGTCTTCAGAAATATTTTTGTCTGTAAGAGAGTTACTAGACACACTTCAAGGTGATTTGTAAGATATTAAAATGCTCTAATCTTTTCTCGTCAAAAAAAAACATTCTAATAAAAAATGATAGGTAAAATCCATAACACGAAATTCAACATAAAGATTCCGTAATACATTTTCCTTATATGAACTGTTTCTTGTTGAACCAATCCTAAATTTACTTACTATAATGTAAAAATCAAAAAGGATAAAAGAAAGAATTGAAAAGTCACATGATGAATACGGCATTTCCATTCCAAAATCGATTGCTTGTAGAGTTGGTTCATCCCTCTTCATTAATTCAAGATAAGGAAACAGAAGTAACCTACAGAGACCCATTTGGTCGGTTAAATCATTTGAAAAACGCACTGTATCCGTTCCATTTTAATTATTTTGAATTTTTATGGAAATGGCTGGGTCGTTTGTTTCCAATTGGAAAAAAAAACACGTTATTCGAAAAAGTGTCATTCCTTGAAAATTTTCGTAAACCACTAAAGAATTTATTTGAATGGACAGATAATCTAGATTGCAAGCTGTCTGAGGAAAAATTGTCCCAGCTCAAGGAAATCACCATGTCCTTGAGATCCAAGCTTGATATGTTTGAAAATGAAGAAGTAGTAGTTCATTTGCCGTTTGAGGATTATATCGAAACTACTTTGACTCAAAAACATCCATATGCATTATTTACTCCAATTTTTTTTGATGGACGTTGCCCAAACCTGTTAGACAGCATTATGGATGACCTTGTTCTCATGCAATTGAAAAAGATCTGTTCTGACCTTGAAATAATTTGCAATTTAGGGCTCCCACAAACATTCCCCTGTAAACCAGACATTCCTTTTTATTTTCAATTCAATAGAATTTTGTATTATTTAAATTGTTTCCATAAAACAAAAACATTGAAAGAAATCATCCTCGATAAATGGAAATTTGAAATTGAAAAGAAATCATATTTAATGGAAGAAGATGCAGAGATCATATTTGAAAGAATTGTGACGGTTAATTTGGATAATAAGGATATCTCTCATGAAAGTATGGAACAACATTTTTTTGAAAAGGTTGGGCGTGTTGTCGATCAAGTAATTGATCAGTTTGGAGGAATCACGCTCCACTCACTTCTTGGGTTATTTCCTTCTGTAATAGAGAATACACATACAGAACAAGGCAACCTATGGAAAGTGTATAACTTGAAAAAAGGAATTCTGCTTAATCCTGAAAAAAACGAGTATTCATATTATGAAATTGAATTCAAACAGCCCTTTAGAATGGTATTTGGATAAAATTATTACAACGGAAGCAAGATAGCAGACAAGACTTGCCAAATTATTTGGGATAGGATAAGGCTCATTACACCTGTAAGTCCACTAGCAAGTGCTGCACCAATTAAAATTTTGCCCATTATTCCTTTAAGCAGATTGACTGGTTCTTTCCAATTTGTTTCTTCATAAGTCTTGACTGAAATCGCCAAATTTATTTCAAAAAATTCCAATAAATATTGACCTACTTTGCTAATCATGAATAGAGGAATTTCAAGACTCTCTTGTCCTAGCAATTCTGCCATATCAGAAGCATCCTCAAGAATGGCAAATAATGCAGAAGCGACAATTGTCATGCCAGTAGTCAAAAACTTGGTTTTGATTTCAGTCTTATGGGTTTCATCAATTAATAGAAAACCGTATTCTTTAATAGCATAAATTGACAAATCTGTTAAGCCAGCATATGTTTTAATTATCCATGCAGCAAGGTTTACTGCAATAATTACCGCTGCAACAGTCAAAAGGTACTGTTTTATGATGGATTTTAGAAGTCCATCATCATCTCCTTTCTTTTTAGCGGACTCATACATCTGATTGCTTGCAGTTTTTGTCATCTTTTCAGCGGCGATAGATCGACCTAAGTCTTCAACTGACAAAGCATCTAATTCACCGTTTGTAGTTACAATAGTTGTTTTTGCGCTTGAAACTTCACTCGGTTTTACTTCATGTTTCTTCCACCTATTATTTTCCTTATTTTTGAATACTATTTGGATAATTGAATCTCCCAATTTACTTTTTAGTCCTTTCAATCTTCCAAATATTGCTGTTTTTTGG
>WAKA01000120.1 GCA_015523565.1 Candidatus Heimdallarchaeota archaeon
GGTATGAATGTGGTTTATCCTTTATACGGGTGCGTTGAAAATTTCTTTTGATAAAAATCAGGTCAGAAAGTCCTCCAAAGAGCTTTGAGGGGAATCTGCACTGACTTCCTCCACGGTTTCCTCAACAAAGTCAATTGGTTCAGGTTCCAATTCAAGTGGTTCTCCCATTTTCACCTCATAATATACAGATTCTGCAATTTTCTTGCCGAGATATTGTGCCAATTTGTTCTTTCCAATCTTCAATATGTCTTGCGGAAATCTTGCACCAAGACGATACAATATCCGTGCTCTTTTTCTGCCGATTTGGTTCAGGGTGGTCAGGGGAATTAATTCTTCGGAAATACCATATTTAACACGTTTTGTGAGCATTTTGAGCTGTTTTTCATGGTTTTTGAGTTTGAAAAGTGATGCAATTTCACTTGCGGCATGTAACAGCCATTCTGCATTGGAGACAAGGTTATGAAGATCACCTGATGTAACATTATATTTTTCAAAAATTTCATTCTCTGACTTTTCATTGACCCAAGCCTGAAGCACCAGTGCTGTTTTTAATTCCTGCAAGAAGAATTCCCATGATGAATTTTCACGATCAGGCACCAAAAGATTGTCGGTAAGAGATTCAGCAAGATCAATGAGGTCATCAAGCTCCTTGTCACGGACATAGAAATTTCTTACATCAGGTGTGGCAGCTATCAGGTGAAAATAAGCAAGATCACTGAAATCACCCTCTGGATGCTCCATTAGTCCTTGCTTAAGAAGAAGAGCACTAAGTGGATCTAAATACAATTGGTTGACGCGAATTCCGAATGGAGTGGGAAGAAATGGTTCATCTGGAGAAATAAGCTTTCCTTCCTTCAATAAATCCAAGGTGCTGTAAAGGAGTTCCTCAATGAAGAATATCTGACCCTCGTTTTGATAACCGAAAAAAGTAATGGAAATAATATCCAAAGCACTATCAAAGTCAGTTACATCCCCACTGACAATAAAAGAAAGTAAATGTGAACGTAAAGCAGGTTCTGACCCAAATTTTGAATAGATTTCTTCAGTATCGGCTTCTATATACCTGCGCATGATTTCATCTTTTTCAGACAGGTTCCTTGCAATGACAATGGCCTCACCATATGGGTCATATCTTGGTCTTCCAGCACGACCAGCCATCTGTTTGTATTCCAATACAGGAATTGGTTGGTTGTACCCGTCGGTATATCTCATAAGAGTACGTATGACAACCCGACGGCTGGGAGTGTTCACACCAGCAGAATTATGGACTATGAAACCGTCAGCCACAAAAAGATGATCAGTGTATTGAGGGAGAACCAAATCATATGAATATAGGGTTGGGTGGATATAGTGTATTGAAATTATTTTTTCCCAAGAGAAAGAAAAGTCTCTATTCAATTGTAGATGAACCGTATCATGAATCCCTGCAATCAGATCTTTGTTGTTCACTTGATTGGCGGGTACAATAAGTTTTTCACCATTGCGTTTTATCAGAACCAGATGGTTCTCTGTAACACAGAGGGATTTTTGGGCCTCACTGACAAAAGCAACAAGAGGAGTTTGATTGAAATTCCTATTGATTTCTATGGGCTTGGTGAATTTCAATTTTCCCCCAATTAAAGAGAGAACCTTGAAATTTTCGCCAGAGACCTGTTTTCGGTAAAGTTCTTCGACAGTAAATTCACCCAAATCAGTGGGTATTTTGGTGTCTGGGGCAAGGCAAAGGGTTGGGGATGCCGCAATGATCTTGATTTTTCCTGACCGGAATGAATCTTCGACAATTCTTCGATGTGCATTGTGAAGACCTGCGTGATGGAAAGCAACCCCCTTTTCCACAAGCATAGCAAGATCTTGGCTAAGTTGTGTTTTTTCCCCAGTACGGAGGATTTTCTGTGAGATTTTTTTGAGGTTTTGCAATTCCTCATTTGAAAGCAAGCGAGAGTATATCAGAGATATTTTTTTTGCAGTTTGAACAACACTTGCCCGAGTACCTGCAAAAACAAGGCATTGACCACCTTGTTTGACAGCTTCAATAGCCAAGGAAACATAGCCGTCTTTTGTTTTCGGCACACTGACTTCCTGCACTGTGCAATCAGACCAGAAGATGTCACCGTTGACCCAAACACCTTCCTTTAGGCTTACTGGTCGCCAATCAGAAAGAACCAAATCCGCATCAAGCCATTCCGCAATATCTTCTGCATTTTTAATGGTTGCAGACAATGCCAAGAGTTGGCAGTTGGGTAATTTTTGTTTTATTTGAGCCAAAACAACTTCAAGAACAGGTCCACGATGGGCATCATTTATGAGATGAACTTCATCGGATACAACGATGGAAATGTCATTAAGCCAAGAGGCTTGATGTCTGATTATCGAATCGAATTTTTCATTTGTAGCAATAATGATGTCATTGCTACCTACCCATTCAATACCACTCTCAAAATCACCACTGGCAATAGCCACCTTCAATCCCAATTGTTCACCAATTTCCTTGAATTCATCATATTTCTCTGAGGCAAGGGCTCTTAAAGGGGCTAAATAAACAGCCTTTCCCCCTTCTTTCATTAGTTTTGAAACAATTGCAAGCATGGCAATCAAGGTTTTTCCACTTGCAGTTGGAATTGCAACAACAAGATTATTGCCATTCAACAAACCTTTTGACACACATTCCGTTTGTGGAGGGTAAAGAGTCAAGATTCCATTTTCTTTGAGATAGGCAATAAAACGTTGATCAACCTGCAAATCCTCCACATTCATTTTGCTCTAAGTTACCATAGTCATATACATTAAAAGGATAAGGAACAGTTCATTACAAGTGAATGAACCCCCAAAATGTTTTTTAAGACAGCAAGTCCGTAAAAAATTGTGATTAAGGGGAATCTTGTCCATTTGAGACCGTTTGAGAAAAAAGATGCAGAAATCATAGCATCAAAAATAAACCATTTTGAAACATTGAATGCAATTGGCAGACCATTCCCAATCTCCCTATTTGAAGAAGAGGATTTTGTGACTATGGCAATGCAACAATATAAGAGCAGGAAAGGTTATTTCTTTGTAATAGAGGAGAATATAGAGAACAACATAGTTGGATCAACTTCGCTTTCACCAGTTGACTTCCGAAATCGATCAGCGGTTTTTGGAATCACAATTTTCGAACCAAAAAATTTTGAAAAGGGATATGGAACAGAGGCTACAACACTGATAACTGGTTTTGCATTCAATATTTTAAATCTGAACAGAGTTGAACTGAATGTATTTGAGTTTAATGAGAGGGCAATGCACGTCTATGAAAAAGTCGGATATAAAAAAACAGGAACAAGACGTCAGTTCTATTATATTAATGGAAAATACCATGATGCCTATATGATGGATATCCTTGCAGAAGAGTTTTTTGATCTTTATGGCAGGGGGACAATCCCCAAACATTGAAATGGAAAAATGTTCAGTTTGAATGAAGAGTGCTTAACTAATCATTATATACGGGTATTTTCTATCTTTATTAAGCAATAGGCTAACTGAATCAATTTGAATCAGGCGGATCAAAATGGAAACAAGTGTAGATAGGGACATAATTGCAGGATTCCTTGAGTTTTTCAAAAATTATCAGGATGAGGAAGGGCATTACAAGTACTCAGATGAAATAACACGGATGACTATCGAAGGAGAGAGAAGTCTGGTCATCGATTACAATGACCTTTACCTAATGGATTCAACGCATGAGTTGGGCTTGAGCTCTGCACTTTTGGAATTTCCTGAAAAAACAATTGAATTGGGCACAATTGCCCTTGAGACACATATCAAGGAAGAAAATTTCGAATATTTTCAAGAAGTCAAGCTAACAAATAGAAGCAGATTTCATGTACGCTTTGTGAATGTCCCATCCAAAACACCCTTGAGGAACATTAGGACAAATCAATTGGGGACATTCAGATCAGTGGAGGCAATTGTTGTAAGAACCACAGAGATCAAGCCAATGATTGCAGAAGGATATTTTATCTGTAAATTAAATCCTGAGCATCAATTTCGCCAACCATTAAATCAGGGGACATACACATCACCAAAACAATGTATAGAACCAACATGTAAAAGCAAGGATTTTGCATTGTCCATTGAGGATTCCGTTTTGATTGACTGGCAAGGGCTTACACTGCAGGAAAGACCAGAAGAACTCCCATCAGGAACAAGCCCAAAATCCTTGAATTGCAGATTGTTGGATGACATTGTTGACAAGGTAAGACCAGGCGATAGGGTGATTGCGACAGGAATTGTGAGAACAAGAAGTCCAGAAGGGTTAAAAAAGGGGAAACAGGCAATTTTGGATATTTGGCTTGACGTCAATTATATTGAACCATTAAACAAAGAAACAGATCTCACAGAAATTACCTTGGCAGAAGAAGCGGAGTTTTATGAATTGGCAGAGAACCCAGAGATTTACGACATGATTATCCAGTCAATTGCCCCCCAAATCAAGGGGATGGAACGTGAGAAAGAGGCAATCATGTATTTTCTTTTTGGAGGAGTGGACAAGGTACATCCAAATGGGTTCAAAAACAGGGGGCAACCAAATATTTTGCTTGTTGGAGACCCAGGGGTTGCAAAATCCCAACTATTAAAGTCAGTTCACAAAATTGCACCAAGAGGGGTTTATACTTCTGGGAAAGGTTCTTCCGCGGCAGGTTTGACTGCGGCTATCATTCGTGACCCAGATACAGGAGAATTGACACTTGAGGCTGGAGCAATGGTATTGGCAGACAAAGGTGTCTGCTTAAGTGGCGATACGGAAATAATGCTTGGCAATGGAAAATTGGTACCAATTCAAAGGCTTGTCGAGGGAAACCTGAAGGAAAGTGTCTTGACATTTAATCCAAATACATTCAAACAGGAAATAAAAGAGATAGTTGCTGTTTCAAAAAGGTGGGCAGATAAAGTATATGAACTTGAAATGGACACTGGAGATATCATAAGGGCTTCAGAAGAACATCCATTCCCAGTTTGGGAGAATGGGATGGTTTGGAAAAGAGCAATCGACTTAAAAGAGGGCGACATACTTGTCGATTATAGAAGATATCAGATTCAGGAAGAGGAAACCTATCCAGAAGAGCTTTATGAATTAGCAGCATACCTTTTGTTTACAGAAGAGAAAAACAATGAGGAACTGGCATTCACTCATCATGATACAAATGTAATTCAGCGAATGAAAGAGCTGTGTGAATTGTTTTGCAAAAAGATACATTGGAAGGGTGAAAATGAGCTAATTATCCACCCTCAATCATTCAACCAGTTGGTTCAGGAATTTGGCATTGCAAAAGGAACAATAATTGAAAAGACAATTCAAGCCCCTCCCAATAAGATTAAGAGTTTCGTTTCAGGGATTTTGAATATAGAATCCCATTTTGATTTTCAATGCAATGCAATCATTCTCCCAAAGATTGATGATAAGTTAAGGAAAATCTTCAGGAAAGCAGGAATTGTCCTGATCCAAAAAAAAGGGAGATGGCATATTGGAGATTTCACAAGCATTACCCAGATTAGTCTTGAAAACTTGACTGAAAAAGTCAAGTCACAACTTTTAAGATTACTAAGACAAATCCATAAGCAAAATGTTGATGAGGGCATAATATCACCAATATTTCCAGAATTACAACCACTTCAACCATTATTGCATGAATTCAAAGGGAATATGCAATCAACAGTGTTGTTAGGAAAAGCGGAACCAATTATAACAAACGGTGTTTCTTTTGTAAAACTGGTCAAAAAAAGAGAACTCCCTGGAGAATATGTTTACAATTTACAAATAAAGGACAATGAAACATTTTTTGCAAATTTTATCCCAGTACATAATTGCCTGATTGATGAATTTGACAAAATGAGTGACAGTGATAGGTCTGCCATCCATGAGGCAATGGAACAGCAATCCTACCATCCCTCAACAAGAATAACATTTGCAGATGGCATAGAATCGACGATCGGGGATTTTGTGGATTCAATTTTTGAACAATTTCCGGATCGGGTCATACAGGGCATAAATTGCGAGATTTTGACGATTGAAGATTTTGATATAAGAATTCGTTCTACAGATTTCAAAACTTATTTTGAATTGCCGATCAACAGGGTTAGTAGGCATACTGCACCAGATCACTTTATTGGTGTT
Source organism: Candidatus Heimdallarchaeota archaeon (assembly GCA_015523565.1). Lineage (GTDB taxonomy): Archaea > Asgardarchaeota > Heimdallarchaeia > Heimdallarchaeales > Kariarchaeaceae > WAKA01. The sequence goes on from WAKA01000120.1 coordinate 6,149, forward strand.
GGTTTTGGGAATGGAGAAAAATTAATGGTCACCCCAGAACATCCAATGTTTGTGTTGGTCGGAACAAAAATCGGGGAAACAACGGCAGAAAATCTTGAGATTGGAGAAATAGTGCCTGCGCCGCTCAATGATTTGAATTTGGAAAATGAAACTCTTCCAGACAAGATTTGTGAAATGGGAATGGAACTTGCCAAGAGTATTGGACTTAATTTACAGAGGACAACAAGGAAAGAGCTTGAAAAGATAATCAGAAAAGTGGAAAAGCATGTCATGATTGAGACATCTGGCGGAACCCTGATACAGAAAACACAAAGCGGGCAATTGTCTACAAAACTGAAAGAATTATTGAATTTTGCATGGATAAAGGTTTTGGATGTCCAAATTATAAAAAATGAAGGGAAAGTGAAAACAAAATGGGTATATGACATCACAATTGAACCAACAAGGACATTCATCAGCCATAATTTGATTCTACACAACACCATATCTGTCGCAAAAGCTGGGATTGTCGCAACATTGAATTCCAGAACTGGAGTTCTGGCAGCGGCCAATCCAGTGCATGGCAGATATGAAGATCACAGGACATTTGTTGAAAATGTAAGTTTAGGGCCAACAATCCTTTCCCGTTTTGATCTGATATTCATTCTTCGTGACATTCCTGATGAAAAGGAAGATGAAAGCAAAGCGATGCATATCCTCAACCTGCATATGAATTATGATACAAACCTAGTTGAGGAACCACCGATTCCCCTTGAAAAATTAAAGAAATACATTATGTTTGCAAAGCAAAGATCTGAACCAAGACTTACACAGGAAGCAATAAATGCAATCCAAGAATTTTATGTGAATCTTCGTAACAATGTCAAAAGAGGAGACAGGAATGCAATTCCAATAACTGCAAGGCAACTTGAGGGGATTGTACGACTTGCAGAAGCGAGAGCTCGTGTCGCATTGAGAGACAAGGTAACCAAACAAGACGCCCAAAAAGCAATAGACTTGATGGTTTATAGTCTTCAACAGATTGCGATTGACCCTGAAACAGGTGAGCTGGATTATGATGCATTGGCCAGTGGACATACCAGCACAAAACGGTCAAAGATTTCAAGGTTGATGTCAATAATAGAGAATCTCCAAAGCATCTCATCTGGACCATTTGATGAGAAAGAGGTTTATAGAGAAGCAGAGGCAGAAGGATTGGATTTGGAATTTGTACAGAAGGCAATTTTTGACTTAGTTAGGCAAGGAGCCCTATACAGACCAGAATCTGGCAAACTAAGCAAGCTGTAATGAGTAGCTTTTTATGGATGGAAACTTCAAAAAAAGATGATGGATGATGATTTTGCCTTAGAGTTAAGGCGCATCGAATTTGATTTTGAAGAAGGATTTGTCAATGTGATCGGAAAATCAGATTTGAATTTGATAGACATAGACGGTTTAAAAATTCGGCTGGTAGAAGGACAATCATCGAAAATGCCATTTTGGGTGGCAGACATATTTGTAAGGGAAGGATTAGCAGAATTTGAGGAAGATACAGAAATTAACTATAGAAGCTTAGCCCAGCTTGCTCATGAGGAAGCAAGGCAGAAACGATTGGCAAAACTTCCTACAAAATTATTTATAAGAAAGGTAAGATTTGAGATTGAAAGACTGAACAAGGAAAAAAATAGGGTGGCATTAAGGAAATTGGCAAGTATTGAAGGCTCATTCAACAAGATTGTCAAACAAAGGATGAAAAAACTGATACAGGAGGCACTTATCAGCGGGGAAGAAAACAAGAACAATTCTCTCTTGGAAGAGGAGGAATGGTTGCTAACAAAACTCAAAAGCCTTTTGGGTGCATGGCAAGAGGCGCTTGGATTTAATGAGCATTATTACGATTGATGGCTGCACGGATGAATCCTAAATAAGGGGGAGATGGTTTCCAAGGAGTTGATTTGAATTCAGGATGAAATTGGGTTCCAACAAAGAAGGGATGTCCACGTAGCTCAAGGGTTTCAGCCAATTTATTCCAAAATCCAGTGAATACCAAGTCTCCTTTTATTTTTGAGATCAATTCAGGATTGATTTCATACCTATGCCTATGGCGTTCTGTGATTTTTGTAGTACCATAAAGTTTTGCCAGCATAGAATCCTTGTTCAGGGTAATTTCAAAATTGCCGAGACGCATAGTACCTCCAAGTTGTGCAATGTTCTTTTGTTCTGGTAAGAGATCAACAATTGGAAAAGGAGTTTGTTTATCCATTTCTGTGGAATGAGCCTTAGGGAATCCCAAAACATTACGGCAGTATTCGACCACAGCCAACTGAAAACCGAGGCAGATTCCCAAAAATGGCTTTCCTGTTTCTCTGGCAAATTTGATTGCCTTGATTTTCCCTTCAGTTCCCCTATCGCCAAAACCACCAGGAATCAAGATCCCATCCATTTTTTCCAAGATTTTGAGAGACCCTTCATTGTTTTCAAATTCTTCTGTTGAGATGAGTCGAAGTTCCACATCGTATCCTTCTGTCCATGCGGCATGCTTTAATGCTTCTGTCACGGAAATATATGAGTCCTGCAGTTCGGTGTATTTTCCAGGAACACCAATTGTTATTTTTCCCTTAAGATTTTGAAGCCGGATTTGCAATTCTTCGAATTTTGAGAAGTCAGGGGTTTGTTCCCTAGCTTCCAATTGAAGGTTTTGTCGAAGTTGAGTACCCAACCCCTGCTTTTCGAGGTATAATGGTGCCTCATAAACATTTTTCAAATCAGGAAGTTGCATGACAGCCTCTTCAGGGACATTTCCAAAATTGGATATTTTTTCCAATGGTTTTTTCCCAATAGGGACATCACTTCTGCAAATGATAATGTCTGGAGATATACCTGCCGCCCTTAATTCCCTGACAGAATGCTGTGCAGGTTTTGTCTTATGCTCCCGAAGGTGTTTGGGGAAAGGAACAAAAGTCAACAGTACGGTTGACACTACAAATTTTTTCTGGTTTCGTCTCATTTGCCGGACAGCCTCCAAAAACGGTTCGCTTTCAATATCTCCAATCGTGCCCCCAACTTCAACAATCATTATGTCAGGCTTGTATTTAACTCGTTGTTCTTCAAGTCTACGGATTATTTCATTAATAATGTGCGGAACAATTTGAACTGTCTGTCCAAGATATTCTCCTTTCCTTTCCTTTTGGATGACATTATAATAAATTTGACCTGTTGTGATATTTTGCTCCTTTGAAACTTCCATGCCAAGGAATCGTTCATAGTGACCGAAATCGACATCAAGTTCTCCACCGTCAGCAGTCACAAATGTTTCACCATGTTCCATGGGGTTCATTGTCCCCGCGTCCAAATTGAGATAAGGATCAATTTTTACAATATGAACACTGCGGCATCGAGCTTGTAAGCTGGATCCAATTGAACAAGTTACTATCCCTTTACCCAATCCAGATAAGACAGATCCCAGTATGAACACATAGCGGGAGGGGGGTTCCGGCATATTTTGAATTAAATGAACAAGAATATAAGAGTGATGATTGAATTCTTCAATTTTATAATTTAGTTCTGTCCAACTGTGTTTTTAAGAGGGTTGAGTACTCCATGACTGCGTTTCTTCCATGGAGGGTCAAGCTTACAACAGTGGTTGGTTTAAGATCCACAAATGTTTTAGTTATCTCAACATATTTTGACTTTTCCAACTTTTTCAAGTGACTTGAAAGATTTCCAGAAGTTAGATCCAAGGCGGTCTTGATTTCAGGGAAAGTGGCATTTGGTCGGGGAAACAAGAACAGCATAATTGCCAGACGTACAGGTTCATGGATAATATCGTTTATTTTAATTAGTTTTTTCAAGTCATCCTCATCTGTCAATGGCAAATACCCTCAATCGAGCCTCAATTGTCATCGACATTGTGGAGAGAGCTGATTTTCTTTAGGCGTGACCGCAAATCACCAATGAGATCAACTTTTTCCTCTTTTTCTTCTTCCTCTGTTGCTTTAGAACCTGAAACCATACCCAACCCTTGTCTGATTGTTTTTACAATTCTTTGTGCATTTTCAAGCATAGGAGTGGAGACATCAACAGCCAAGATTGCAATAGCATATTCATCTTGCAACTTCGCAAAGTAAATATCAAAGTCATCAAAGGTGAGATGACCTAAACCACGATATTCAATGTCACCAATTTCCTTAAAGAATTGCTTTGGAGAAAGAGATTGTACCACATTCTTTACGATTTCTATTTTTTCCTTTTCAATTTCGGATTTGGCAACTGCAAGGGGAACTTTTCCATCAAGCCCCAAGATTGCCAAGGCAACAATTTCAGGGGTTTCATTCATACGTTTTGTGATAACAGCAGAAAGCTGATCTACAATGTGGGTTGAAAGGTCTGAAAGATCCGGGACTTCCTCATATGTTTTCCCTTCCTCATAAACAGGAGAGGGAATTGAAGACACGATGTCTTCACTTTCTGTTTCAGATTTAACTTCAGTGGGGGAGGAAGATTTTTCTTCCATAGCAGACGGGCTGGTCGGAGGAGGACTTGAGGGAACAGGTGTAGGAGCTTTAGGGACGGGGGTAGGTTCAGGAATTGCCTTTGACTTTAAGGATGATGGGGAAGATGGAGGGGGAGGAACTGACGGTTTTTCTTCCTTTTCGATGTCAGAAAGTAGAGAATCAAGTTTGTCCGAAAGTTTTTCTGAAAGAAATTCATCTGTTGCCACCGATTTTGTTGGTTTAGGGACTACAGAGGGAGGTGCTGAAGAGGATGGGGCAGTTGACGGGGTCGTGGAAGTTGCAGATGAGGTAGGAGTTGAGGCTGTAGGAGTTGGAGTTGAAATTTTGGGAGCGGTTTCACCAATGCGAGGAATTGTCTCTGCTTTCTTTGGAGCTTGTGAAGTTGGAGTGGTAAGATCAGGGGTGTAATTATCCAAATTTTCCCAAAGTATCCGTTTGACTGCTTTTTGAATAGTATCTGAATAAATAGAGGTTGCAAATCCTGTAAATTTCATTCCAGTTATTTTGTCCGCTTGCCTAAAAAGTTTTGTTGCCTTAAAGAAATGGGAACGTAATTTTGCGGCTTTGTCTGGGTCGAACTTGTGGAAAAGAACATATACCTTCGGTCTTGGCTCTACATTGATGAGAATATTCATGATATCAAGATAATACTGATATGCCTCTTGAAATCGATCGACATCCTGAATGTCAACAACAAAAATCAGTGCCTTTGTGGAATTGAAGATTTCTGGTTTTGACAAGTAGGTCTCCCGATAGGATTGCTGACCACCCAGATCCCAAACACTAAAGTCGAGGTCCATAAAGTCAGAAATGTTTCGTTCAATACCACGGGTTGGTTTGGTGCTTGCAAGCTCTTGGACTGGGATTTCCTTCATTGTTGCTTTGTAAATGGTTGTTTTGCCTGCGGAATCTAGCCCTGCAAAAATTAATTTTGTCAACTGACTTGAGGTATTCACTAAATAGACATTTTAACTATATCTTATTTGAACAATATGGTTCAACTTTGGATTGCTCACTTTGTTGAAAAATGTTTTTTGGAATAAACTAAAATTCCAAGCACAAGGAAGAAGATTGAGTCAATTATCAAGAGGAGAAAAGAAAACCATGTCTCGGAAAGGGTTCGATTTGCCAATAAAATTAATCTCAGACCACTAATGGCGGGGGTGGCAGGCAGGAAATCAAGAACCCTTATTGGATCGGTTCCAGTAATTGAACTGGAAACAAGAACAGGATTAGGGACATCAAAAAACGCACCTGCCAAAAAGGCCATTGGAGTGCCAATTATAGCGGCCAACGCCCCAACAGTGTCTGCATCCTTGACCAATCCTGCAACAAAAACACCAATGCCAGAAATACCAAGGGCTAAAACAACAGAAAACAAGAATGCGTAGATGAGGTGCAATGTCAGAGGGAAACCAAATATTGCCGCAGCACCGAACATAATGGGCACTTGCAAAAGGGAAAGGGTCACTTGACTGAAAATAAGTGCCAAAAGGTATTCAAAAGGTTTGACCTTGGTGAGGCGAAGTCTGGATAAAAGCCCTGATTGAACATCAGAAAGTGCGATTGTTGCCACCGTACCAAGATTATTAAGAATTGCATAGATAAAAAGACCAGGAACAATGTAATCGAAAGTAGTTAAACCCCTTGATGAGATGTCCCCATCAATATTTACAGAAATCGGATCTTCACGTCCAAAGTTCATGAATTGGTTCAAAACCTCTTTGACAACCTGTCCAGCAATAGAAAAGTCAATAAGCGTCTGATCCCCCTTTACAACGACAGAAGTGGTAAAATTAGATGGAGGATATCCAGAATAATTCCCAAAGGGATTTAGATTTTCCAAAAATCTACGATAGGCGGCAAGCATCCCTTCGGAAAAGTTTTCAGGAATCAAGACAAGAGCGTATATTTTTTGCTTTTCAAGCTCTATTTGAGCATCATCCTGATTCGAAAAGAGAGTGACGTCAAATATTTTTGTTTCATTGTCTTCAAATGTAATTTCCTTCAAAATTTTGATGTATTGTTCAGAAAAGTATGTTCCAGAAATCACACTGCCGTTTCCCAAAGTTATGGATAAATTGTCAGGAACACCCATATCTTTATTGATAATTCCTATTGGAATTGTTCGATTCCCTGGAGATGATTCTTGAAACGCAATCCCAAAGACACCAATAAAAATCAATGGGAAAATAATGGAAAAGAAGAAAGCTTGACGGTTTCGCAATGTGACAAGTAGATTTGATTTGTATAATGCCAAAATTTTTTTCATTTTTGTACCTCCTTTAGTGATTTTCCAGTCAATGAGATAAAGACGTCTTCAAGGGTATTTGAACGAATACTGATTGATTTGACTTGATCACGACCGATCGTTGTGTTCATGATGTCAATTAATTGGGGAAGCGCATCCAATGCATTTTCCACTTTAATTGAAATACGGTCAGGGAGATCAAAATACTCAACATTTGGAAGATCATCTAGTTTTTTGAACAATGAAACCTTATTGACACCATTTTGAAAGTATACATCGATAATTTCGTCAGTGCTATACTTTCGTTTCAGCCCCTCTGGGGTGTCAATGGTCAATAGTTTGCCTTCATCTACAATCGCGATCCTGTCAGACAAACGATCAGCAGTTTCCATTAAATGAGTCGTGAGGATGATAGTCATATCTCCCTTGAATTTTTCAATGGTTCTCCATAAAACGTTTCGACTTTGTGGATCCATCCCTGCCGAGGGTTCATCCAAAATCAAAAGTTCAGGAGAGTTAAGAAGCCCTATTGCAACGTTCAACCGTCGTTTTTGTCCACCGCTTAGGTTATGAGATCGTCTAGATTTTAGATCCATCAGTTCGAAAAGTTCAAGGAGTTCATTGATTTTGCTTTTTGCATCTGGGATTTCATAGCATTTTGCAAAAAGGGTCAAGTTCTCTAGGACGGTTAGATGGTCATAAAAAACCAGTTGTTGGGGAACATAACCGATTTTGCCCCTTAATTTCTCTTGTTCTTTTGGGATTTCGTAGCCAAGAACCTCTAATTCACCATCAGTGGGATTTAAGAGTCCTACAAACATATTAATTGAAGTGCTTTTGCCTGCACCGTTGGGTCCAAGAAATCCCAGAATTTCACCTTCCCTAACGGAAATGCTGAGATCCTTGACGGCTTCAACACCATTGGGATAAATTTTTTTCAGATGTTTTGATTTCAAAACATTCATTGTTTATTTGTTGGAAATGGATGGTTAAAAATACAGGACTTGAACTATCAAGTAAACTGATTTTCCACAAAAACAAGTTTGTCCCGCAAACCACCAAAGAACTCTATTATTTTAAAATCAATAGGAACAATGTGAGTGAAGAGATAAAGCAGGTAGTGGATTATATAGAAAGGATACAAAAATATGAAACAAGAACATTCAGGAATTTTGGAGCCCTTTCAGGGATTGTGTGGGGATTTCTCCTTTTTTTTGCAGGGGTGATGGACTATTACGCATACAAGATCAACGACATATTTTTTTATTTCATACCTTGGTTGATTGCTTCTATTGAGGGAAGCTTGTTCATGTTTTTTGTTGTAAAAGGGGTTCAGAAAACCTTTGGCACACCAGAGACAAGATATAGAAGGAACGTAAAAATCTCCACATTTATCGTGTCGTTGATCTGGATTGGAGTATTGATATTGACAATCGTTCAGATGTTTTTTTTGATTATCCCATATGTGACCATCATGGTAGGGCTAATAACCTTGTCAAATGCCAGATTGCCAACCCATGATAAACAGAGGCAATCACTAATGACAGGAATGTTCCTTATTGTTGTTGGGTTGTTACAATTCATCCTCTTTGTTTTTACAGGTACAAAATACATGCAATTTTTCGGGTTGATTTCAGGTGTATCAATGGGAGTTTCATATACAGCATTAGGACTTTTCATCATTTTAAGTCAGGATTGAGTTTGGATTCAACAACTCCTTCTTCTTCCTCAAGAATCATATAACCAACAATTTTCATCCCCATGCCTTCAAACATTTTACGGGAGGGGTCGTTGTGTTCATAGACCTCACATACAAGATATTCAACATTCTTGTCCTTGAAGTAATCAATTGAATGAGAAAGAAGCCTAAGACCTATTTTTTTTCCCCGGTATTTGGCTAGGACACCGATACCTGCAATTGCACCTGCCCTTGCATTCGGGTCTGTAAAAGCCCTATCAATTGTCAAATAAATAAAACCTGCAAAGGTAGATCCCAAAAGAGCCAGAAATGTACTTTCCTCATCAAAACTTTTGGCCTCCTCAATTGATAGTCGTCTAGAGGGGTCTGGAGCCGCCAAAAAAATTTCGTTGTAAAGTTCAGTGAATTCTTCCAAATCTGTTTCATGGTTCAAATTACGGATTTTGACCATGCTTCCTAGTTTATCTTCAGACAGTTTTTTTTGAAAAATTTTCTGGATTTCCAATGCCTTGGAAAAAGGCATTTCCATCCTATAAAATTTATGAAGGGATTCTTTGCCTCGTACATCCATTCCCCTTTTGACGTCTTCCCTGATAGATTCGAAGGCCTTGAACATTCTTGGTTTAAGACGAGTACGGCGTTCATCGTTGTTCTCAGGATTTAATGGGTCAAAGTCCATTTGAGAATATACTATTTTTTAGGTTCAAAAGGATATTCAATTTAAGATATATATATTGATAAACAGAATTAAGGAATTTACCCAATCACACACACCCTCTCAACAAATATTTTATATTTTGAAACATCAGGGAAATTGAAATGGCGGATCAGATTGAGCAATTTTTAGAGGCAATCGGAGAAAAAGACAATAAATTCTACATTGAGAAGATTCAAAAGAACCCAGGAACGATCATGGAAAATGAGAAATTAGTTTCTGTTGATCTTAGTGGATTGGAACTGATCACCTTATATCCAGAAATGCTTGCACCATTGAAAGGGGTTGAAACCTTGATCTTAGCGGACAATATGTTGGAATATTTACCAGAAGGCCTCTTTAGTGAATTGACAGGGTTGAAAAAATTAAACCTCCAAGGAAATCCCATATACACCTACCATCCAAAAGCATTTGTGGGATTGGATGAACTTGAAAGCCTAGATTTGTCACGCACACAAATTTTTTATTTGAATCAAAAGATTTTTGATGACTTGCCCAATTTAAAAGAATTGGATCTTTCCAAAACAAAACTTCCAGCATCGATTAGGAAAAGGCATTCAGATACAGTTAAACTGAAAGAGACCATAGCTACAGAAAGATTTTACAAGAAAGCACCTTCAAGGATATATTTCTGGCACAATCTTACATTCAGCTATTTAGCAATACTTACATTTTTACTTATTCCAGTATTTGCATTGAAAAATGGAAACTCATTGGATTTAACCACAGGCATTTTATTTATGCTTGGAATTTTATTCCTATTCCTTGATTTTGGGGTTATGAAAAGAGAAATTGTAAATGCATCAAAACGTTTCAGTTGAAATCATATTTTTGCATCCAAATCCAGCTAATAACAGAAAGAATGACACTTAATCCCATTAACCACCAAAAGATGAATACATTACGCTGATAAGGCAAAAGCACATTCATTCCATAAATTGAGCTGATTGTGGCAGGAATGCTAATAACTAGAGAAATGACAGTCAAGATTTTTAGGATTGCATTTTGATTATTGTTGATAACTGATGCAAAAGCGTCAGAGGTATTCTCCACAAGGTTGCGATAAATGTCAATTAATTCTGACTGTTGTTTCAAGTCAATTGAAAGATCTTCTAAATAATCTTCGATGGTTTCAAGAAATGGGATTTGCAATAGGCGAAGAAGCCTTTCAAATACAGTTAAATCCCCTTTAATTGCAGAATCGAGATAAATGCTCAATCTAGTCAAGTGAAAAACCGATTTTAGGGAAGTGTTACTGATCGTTTCAAAAACATGAGATTGAAGATTGGTGATTTTTTCATCTATAAAATTTACCGTTTCTTCAAATCTATAGACCACATTTTCAAGAAATTTAAGAAATACAATACCCGCGGTGGACGTTCCTTTATATTTTATGCTTGACTTTTTTCTTAATCCAAGGACATATTCATGTTCCTGCACAGTGACCAATATGTTGCTAAAAAGGAAAATGACTACGGGGATTGTGATTTGGCTTGTTTTTTCAAAGGTGGGCAAAAGAGTCATCAAAGGATAACGGACAACAATCTTAAGATAGCCACCATCCTCATATTCATTCTCAATATAAGGAATCTCTTTTTCATCCAATGCATCCCTGATATCATCTTCCGGGATTTGTAACTTACTTGAAAGCATAGCAATATCGGCATTTGTGGGATTATGACACTTTACCCAATAATGATGGTCTTCTTTCATACCAGCAAATTCAATTTTTTCATCTGCTGTTAAGTCCAAGATTTCAATCATTTTGTTTTTTAATTCCAAAAATTGTTTAAAGTTTACTTAATTGGAGGCATTAAAAGTCAAAGATTTGAAGTTAATAATTAAAAATTGTTTAATTGTGGATATTGTTAAGTTCTTTGACTATTGTTTCAAGAACAAATTTATCTTTCAGAATTTTTCTATGTCCAAGTCCTTCTGTTGCAATAACTTTGCATTCTGGATGTTTCAGGGCGAAAGACATCATATCATCAAATTTGGTGACGAAGTCATTTTTGTCATGGATAATAGTTGTAGGGGGCAATTGGATTTTCATATTGATTGGCAAGTAATCATCTATTTTTACACCAATTTGTTTTTCAAATTGCTTAATCATTTCTTTTTGGGTTTTTGGCGGTACCTTAAAGGTTCTGAAAAAAATACCGAACAAGGGGTCATCATTGACGGGCAAGCTTATTGCAATATATTTTTCGATTGTTGTAGAAGAATTGGATAAAGCAACAAGTGTAGCAACATTGCCAAATGAATGACTGACTATTCCAATTGGTTTAAAGAATTTCATCAGATATTCAACTGTGTTAGCATATTCCCTTCCATCTGTGGTGCTTCCCTCTGACATCCCATGTGCAGGAGCATCACATGCAATTGCAGAATATCCATTTTCGGAAATATATTTCATGATATGCCTCATTTGATAGGCAGATCCCCCCCACCCATGGAAAATAAGAACTTTAGGACCATTCCCCTCTTCATAGACCTTGATTTTTTTGTTGTTGATTAAAAAAACATGTGTTTTGCTACCAAGAGAATATTGTTTTTTAAATCGACCAGGACGGGAAAAAATCTTCATAAGAAAATGTGACGCAAGAACTGGAGAAAGCAATGATAGAAAACGAGTCAATTTTTGAACCATGACAATTTTCATTGGAAGCCTGTGGTTTTTTTCAGCAATTGAAACATAGTCGACGGGTTCAGCCATCAATTAAATTTTTTTATGCAAGAGAATAATATTTGGGTTAAGGACACCTATCAACGGGGGAATATTTGTGTAGAAAATACAATATTTTTTTGATTTAAATGCGAAAAATATTTATTTGATCTACAAATGGTAACATATGATTCAACCGACTGTTGAAGAAAAGCTGACAAAAAGGCTTTTTGGAGTTAAGCAGAGCACAAGGTCTCTATTTAAGTTCCAAGCTGGCTATTACATCACCGATGAAAATGACAATGTCATGTTTTTCGCCAAAAGGGATCGTTTTGGTTTTCACAGACATATAAGAATCCATGACGGAGATTCAGACCATGGTCCCATAATCCTTATTATTAAAGACAATACCATTTCAGACTCTTGGGGTCATTTCACGGTGATTGACCAACGTGATGGACAGGTTGTTGGACATCTCAAAAGAAAATTCTTCAAGAGCATGTTCAGGGAGACATGGGATAGGGATCCCAATGAACAAGTAATTGCGTATGCACAAGCAAAGTCAGTTCCAAAAACCATTATCAGAAAATTTGGACTATTAAGGGCAATCCCAATTGTAGGACCAATCCTTCAATTGTTCATGAGATTGCATTTTGAGTTGGTTGATCCAAAGGGACAGAAATTTGGAGAATTCAGCAGAAAAGCAACATTACGAGACAGATATGTAATGAGTCTTGGAGATTATGTACCATTGGATCCAAGACTTGTCATTGCCTCTGCAATTCTGTTCGACACTGGTGAAAGCCGTTAAATGCTTATCCATTTTCCATTTGAACGATAAATGGCATCCAAAACAAGTTGGGCATTGAAGGCATCCTTGAAAGAAACAAGTTGATTTTTTGCACCTGGATTACCTTCTATTGCTTTTACAAAAGCATTTACCATTTCCAGTTCAGCATTCACTCGATCCTCCACTAGGGTTGAGCCATTAGGAAACAATTCCAAAAGATACCACTTTGAGAATTTTAAGACATTCTTATCGAAATACATGAAAAATGTGTTTTCTTCTTCTTCTGAACTGCCAATGATCAAGCTGAATGACACTTTCGTTTTAGGAGTGACAATCAAGCCAACAGAATCACTTTCACATTTTTTGGGAGAGGGAAATGTTGTAAATGCCATTACTTGGTTGACATTTCCAAACAGCTCAAAAAGTGCGAAGAAATAATGGGTTCCAACTTCCCTGAGTGCACCGCCTTGATCCCTCGATTTCAACCACTCTACATTTTGCCATTTTCGTGGCCAAACGGGAAAACGGAAACGAAGCTCACAATGCCTGAGATTTCCGAACTCATTTTCATTTATGGCTTGCTTCATACGAGCAATGGCAGGAGAAAATCTGAATGGAAGATTGATCGTACTGACAACATTTGCATCCAGAGCGGCAGAAACCATACGTTTGGCATCATTTGTATTTGACGCAATGGGTTTTTCACAAATCACATGTTTCCCTGATTCGATGGCTTCAATTGCAATTTCTGCATGATATTTTGGGGGTACACCAATATACAATATATCCACGTCGTCAATAACTTTGGAATAGTCAGTGTGGTAATTTGCACCAATTTGTTGGGCAAGTTCTCTTGCTTTTTCTTCAACAATATCCACAACATATTTTACATTTGTCTTTTCACACGCCATGAAGCTTCTGGAAAGACGGTGACCGATAGTTCCAGCACCAATTATGGCAACATCCATAATTTGAGGCAAGTTAAATTTAGTTATATATGTGCGCATTTAACTAAAAATGAGGAAATAACCATTTCTTGATGAAAATGACAGTTAAAATTTTTTTGAATCGTTGTGATGAACCATTCTAGGAAATCGCGATGATTTATATTTACCATACATAACAACACCATATGGAGGATCTAGCAAACGAGGTTTTCAAACTGCTGGGGGATAGACCGGGATTTACCTTGGCACAGGTGAGGTTTGTCCAACATAGGGAGGAAACCATCTCTTTCAGAAACGGACAGCAACACAATTCAGGAAGAAGAAGAGCAGAAGGGGTCGGGATTAGAGTAAGAGCAAACAATGCATGGGGATTTGCAGCAACTGATGATCTCAGTATTGAAGGGATAAGGCAGGCGGCAGAAGCGGCATGGAAAGTTGTCAGGGCATCGGCAAGGGTGCCACGGAAGAAGATCGTGGATCTTGCAGATGAACCAGTCTACAAGGATAAATATCATGTCCGCATTGACAAAGACCCA
>WAKA01000121.1 GCA_015523565.1 Candidatus Heimdallarchaeota archaeon
GGTCCACGTCAAAGACCCTGTTCTCGGTCGGGTTGGTCTGCGATGCCGTTTGCATGGCCTGCCTTGCGGATGGGGGCACCTGTGCCTCTTGGATCTCAAGCTTCAGGGTGGTTTTTTCACACAACATACATTTTGTTTTAATTGCCATTGGTTTAATTTATTTCTTAAAACTTTTGAATTTATCATTTAATTTATATTCCATTCAATTGATTGAAGATACTTGTATTTTAACTTGTCTATAATTTTCTTCAAAATTCAGGAATAAAGCAAGGAAGCTTCCAGAAACACTTATTAGATACGCAATCAGGAACAGGGTTTGCATTGGGGAATGGTCAATTGTATCATAATAATAGCTTCCAATTATTGGTCCAAGGATTTGACTGATAGCTACTGAAGAATTTCCAAGACCAAGAATTGTTGCTCTATATTTTTCATTGGTAACTTCTGTAATAAGTGCATTCAATGCAGGAAACATTAATCCCAATCCTAATCCTGCGACGATGGAAGCTACATTAATTAAAAAGAAGGTATCTGCCTTGATCATTATTAAATAAAAGAATGAATTGATGATCCCTCCAATGAAAATCACAGGTTTTCTTCCATACTTATCGGATACACCTCCAAACAATGCCTGTCCAATTGCAACAGTCATTCCATAAACTGCCACAAATAATCCAAAATGTATTGGTTGCAATCCAAGGTTATCATAAATATAAAATGAAAAACCTGGTTCAACTAACATCCACGCGGCAGTGTTAGCAGAATAGACAAACAAGAAAATTACAAAAGAAAAAATTGGTTTGGGAATATTGGAAAAGGTCAATTTTGAAGTTTTATTGTTCATTTTATTATTTTTGCATTCATCCCAAAGTAACCAATGGGCAAGGAATGCCCCTATTAAACCCATTCCACCAGAAAAAATAAATGGAACTGTAAACGAGGGTACCAACACATAAATTGCACCCCCAATCAATGGTCCAATGACGATTCCAATGGAATTACCAGCAGAAACCACACCTATTGCCTTTGCTCTATCATTTTCTAGACTCAATTCTGATGTCAAGGCTATTGATGTTGGAATAATTCCTGCAGAAATCCCTCCTTCAATTGCCCTAATAATTACCAAGTCTGTAATCGTATTGGCAAAGATGAAAAGGAAATTTGAAAATGCAAAACCAATCAGACTCACAATAATAACTAGTTTTTTACCATATCGATCTGCAATCCTTCCTGCAATTGGTGAAGCCAAGCTTGCTGAAAATGCCCAAGTTGCACTGATTATCCCCAATTCCTTGACACCTCCGCCAAAGGTCTCCAAAAATTTTGGAAATATTGGGAAAATGATCCCAAAACCAGTCATTACTGTCATGGTGATAAAGGAGAGGAAATAAACTTGACTTGAATGTTTCATGTCTATTCAGTTAACCTGCATCTTTTTGATTTTATTAATAACTTGTTCTCTGAAGTCAATCATCATGGAAACTATGTGTTCATTTATTTCAATCATTTGTCCTGTTTTCTTTGCTTTTTCTATGTTGTCTGAATAATGAAACACTAAATTCTTGAGAAGATTGATAATTGGTTGATCAATTGCATCAGCATCACCATCACCCAATGCAGTAAAAATCAGACCATTATAATCTTTAACATAAAGAAATTCATTTTCAAGTTCTATCTTTCTGACTTTATTGTTCAATGCCTCTTCCATTATTGAAAAAATTGCAGTAATGGCTCCTGAAAGAAGAACCTCATTCATCTTGCTGAATGCAAGTTCTGGGGTCTTGGAATAGTCAACAGTATAATCAAATGTCAAGATTGGAGAACCAGATGCGCTTAATATTAATATATAGTTTAATTTTGGAATATGTGGACTTATGTTTTCGTTTTCTTTTGAAACAATTTCTTTTGGCTCCTGAATAGTGGCTGTTTGAACATTTGATTGATTGGGGGGCAGAGGTAGATCAACTTCATTTACATCTTGCGGCATGCTTGACAGGACTGGTGTTTTGATTGGTTCCCCAGAAATCTTTGATTTCATTTTACGAGCATGGTCAATAAGCATTTTTGCAATATTTTTCAATCGTTCAGTATCTTCCATTGAAATTGATTCTTTCGCTAATTCAACTGCATAAGTTGCTGCATCAAGATAGCATTCTTTTGCTTTTTTGAAATTTCCATTTTGTTCGCATTTGCGACCTTCACGAAAGACCTGAACGACCAGATCAAGATCCACAGTTCATCACTACCAAACCTACTAAGTTATCTAATTTAGTGATTAAAAAAAATTATGACCTGTCTTATCCAATTTAACATTTTTTAGTGGAGATTAGATTTGTTTTCTCCCACAATTTATGGTTTGCAAGACAATATTTTTTAAGGAAAGAATTTCATCCTAGGAAATGACGATTTCAAAATCTGTTGCCTATTTTTTCATGGCAATTGCCGTTATTGGCTGGGGATTTTCCACCATTTTTATCGAAAATGGTCTTATTTACTCTTCACCCATTTGGTTTTTGGCATGGAGGTTTTTAATTGCAACAATTCTGTTGGCAGGACCGATTCTTTACTACAAAAAATTGCAGGTCAAGAGATTGATTAAGTCCAAATGGGTTTTGGCAATTAGTGTTTCTGAATCTTTCGGTCTAATGTTCCAATATTTTGGACAAAACTTAGGTGCATCACCTGCCATTTCAGCTTTGATTTCATTGAGTTTTCTCATAATTGTACCATTTCTGTCCATGAAAATTTTAAATGAAAAAATTTATCCATTTCACATCATTGCCATTGGTTTTGGTTTCATAGGCGTATTGGCAATTCAAACAGATTTTGATTTCTCAAACTTCAATCCCTTGAATGAATCACAATTTGCAGTTACCTTGCTAGTTTTCTCAGCAATATCCTATGCATTCTATGTTGTTCTAACTTCAAAGTATAGTACACAAGTCAATACGGATGTAGACATCATATCATTGTTTTTCACAGTTCTTGTTGAAATAACAGCCATTTCATTTGTTTTTGGATTCATATTTGAGCCAAACACAATAGTTCCCCAATCTGAAGGCTGGATTTGGATATTGGCATTAAGCCTTATATCAACAATATTCGCGTTTTTTGGATATTTCAAGGCACTTTCTGTCATTTCTGCAAATGAGGCAAGTGTTCTATTGTTGCTTCAGGTGCTTATCCCCCTTTTATTTGAATTAATTGTAAAACAAATCTCTTATTCTTTCACAAAATGGCTTGGAATTGCACTTGTCATTACCGCAATGGTTGTTGTTGTTTTTGGTTCTTCAAAACTGCATATCAAAGAAGTTGAATCTGATAGGGTTTCTCTGTCTCATTGAAAATTTCCAGAATATTGTAGAATGTATCTCTTCTTGCAGGAATTCTGTTTGCATCCAAAATAAACCTTATGAATTCATTTTCTGATTGATAGACACCATGGGTTGCTCCAGCAAATCTTGAAATCCGTTCTTCGAACAATGTTCCACCAAGATCATTTACCCCCGCGACAAGTGCAAGTGTTGCAAATTTCATGCCTGTCTTTACCCAAGAGGATTGCAAATTTGGAATGACATCTCCCAAATAGATTCTAGAGGCTGAAAGCAAAGCCATATCCTCCATCCCTGTTGATCCCGCTCTTGCTTTCCCTATCCTGTAAATCTGTGTATTGTAATGAATGAAAGGCAAGGGTATGAATTCAGTGAAACCTTTTGTTTCCTCTTGTATTCCCCTAATTATCTGTATATGTTCTGCAATATCCTCTACAGTTTCAATATGTCCATACATTACTGTTGCAGTACTCCTTAACCCTTTTGAATGTGCTATTTTGACAACTTCTATCCATTCATCAACTGTCATTTTGTTTGGACATAGGACGTCTCTTACCCTTTGAACCAAAATTTCCGCCGCGGTGCCGCACAATGTTTTCAATCCTGCACTTTTGAGTTCATCAATAATCGTATCGTATTCTTGATCCTCCTTTTTAGCCAAATGATATATCTCAAATGGGGAAAAAGCATGGATATGTACGTTGGGGGCATTTGCACTAAATGTTTTCAATACTGACTTATAGTGCTCCAAATCTGACTTTGGATCTATTCCTGCGGTTGAACAAATTTCACTGACCTTCCTTTGTTGTGCAAGTAACGCCTGTTTCTCAAGTTCCTCTTGTGACATCCGATATGCATGAGATGAACCTTCATGGGCCGCAAAAGCACAAAACTTGCATCCCACATAGCAAATATTGCTGAAGTTTATATTTTGGTTTCTGATGAATGTAACAATGTCACCAACTTGGTCTTCTCTTGTTTGATCTGCCAAAGCCATCTGTGAAAGAAGTGCGCGTCCCCTTTTTTTTAGCATGTTAACAAGTTCGTTTTGGTGATCTGACCTATAGTATTCAGGTCTGCTGACCATAAATTGCTCTCTGAAGGTATGATTTTAAGCATTTATCTTGAAGTAAACATAATTGGCGAATAAGGCCAGTGACTCACGGGCATTCATTGAATAAACTCATGCCGCTTAAGAACTGGCCATCACAATATTTCATTTTATCAAATAAAAACATTGATACCAAAATGATCACAGGTAAAGAGCATTATCAGAAAAAATTAACAGCAATTCTTTAATTGATAACTTCTTCAGTTTCTATATGGATACTTCCAATATTGGAATCTTAATTGACTCTGCCTTGGATCTGGATAAAAACTTCAGGTCGAGAAAGAATGTAAGAGTGGTTCCAGTTTATGTCAATTTTGGAGAAAAGTCATATAAGGACAGGGTAGACATTTCAATAGGGAAATTTTTTGAAATGATAGAGACGAGTAAGGAATGGCCAACCACAAGCCAACCACCACCTTCCGATTTCTATGAGGCTTATGCTGAACTTGCCAAAGAAACAAAAACAATCTATTCATTCCATATTTCAAGTAAACTTTCTGGGACAATTCAATCTGCCCAAATTGCCAGTAAACAATTCATGGAAGACAATCCCGATGTGAAAATCAAGATTATCGATACAAAATCTCTTTCAATCGGTGGTCAGGTCGTCATAGAGAAATTCCTCCAATTTTATAGCCAATCAAAGTCTGAAGAAGAAGTTTGGGAACCCTTGCAAAAATTCATCGATACATTCAAGGTCTACATTGCCCTCTACACATTGGAATATCTTGTAAAAGGTGGTCGTCTTAAAAAATCGAGGTCTTTTATTGCCAATCTATTCAATTATAAGCCATTGTTGATTTTGGATGATGGTGAGTTGAAACCTTATAAAAAAGCAAGAGGGTATGACAAGATTGTGAAGTTGGGGGTTGAAGAAGCTTTTTCAGGGAGAAAAAAGGATGACAAATTCAAATTTGTGATTGCAGTTGTTCAGGATCATCAGTTTGCCAAACAACTATTGCATGAACTGAATGAACAATATCCGAATGCAACAGGATCAATCATGACAATAGGTCCCGCTCTTTCTGTACATGCTGGACCTCGTGCAGTCTGTACCATGACATATGACTAGAAATTAAAATTATCAATTATATCCTTCAAAGTTATGACTCCTATTTCCTCATTTTCCTCACTTTTGACCACTACAATTCCTGCAATCAAAACCTTTTGTTTCAGGGTTACCAATGTCTCATTCACTGAAATATAAGGTACGTTTTTTAAGGGTAATTCTGAAATCTGCATTTCATAGGCATCATCGGGTCTTTCAATTAACATCTTAAAAACATCCCTTCTATCCAGAGCAAAGTAATGATTGTCATACTTCACTAAAATCTGTGTAATTGTATCGAATTTTCTGAATTTTGAAAGGGCATCACTGAGTTTATCAGTCAGATGAATTGTGATTGGTCTTGCCAAAACTGGTGATTTACTGTCTAATATTTCCTTTATCGTTTTTGGGGGTGGAAGGAAACCATTTTGCCTCATCCATGTATCTGAAAAAACCTTCGTCAAGTATCTTTCTCCTGTATCTGGCAAGACAACTACAACAAAGGATCCTGGAGGTAGTTTGTCTTGGATTTTTGTGATACCTGCCACTGCCAATCCACTAGAACCGCCAACCATTAACCCCTCCTCTTTCGCAAGTTTTCTGGTCCATTCAAATGCCTCTTGGTCTGATACCTTGACAAATTCATCAATCACCTCAAAATGTACGTTACTAGGGATGATATCCTCTCCTACCCCCTCTACCTTGTAACTTTTTGCCTCAACATCTGTATTCTGGTATTTATGGTAATGTGCCAAGATGGATCCAATTGGATCGACGGCAATAACCTTTATGCTTGGATTCTTTTCCTTAAGAAATTTTCCAGTTCCACTAATGGTTCCTCCTGTTCCAACTCCTGCTACAAAATGTGTGATCTTTCCATCTGTTTGTTCCCATATCTCAGGACCAGTCTGCAAGTAATGAGCTTTGGCATTGTTTTCATTCCAATATTGCCTTGCATAAAAACTTCCTGGGATTTCCTTGGCTAATTTTTCTGCAATAGAATAATACGATTGCGGGTCATCAGGCTCAACTTCTGTAGGAGTTACTATAACTTCACATCCAATGGCTTTCAATAAGTTAATCTTTTGTGGACTCATTTTGTCAGGCATAACCAAAATAACTCGATATCCCTTAACAATACCAACCAATGCCAAAGCTAGTCCAGTATTGCCTGATGTTGCTTCAATTATGGTTCCACCAGGCTTTAGCAATCCTTCCCTTTCTGCCGCCTCTATCATGGGCAAGGCAATTCTGTCCTTGCTGGAATGACCTGGATTGAAAAATTCAACTTTCGCATAAACCTGGACATTTTCATTTGATAACGTTCGCAATTTTACCAATGGTGTATTGCCGATTGTTTCTACAATATTTTCATAAACCTCTTTCACATGAGTTCTTCAATTATAGCATTAATAATTTATTGCTTAATCGCAACTTTCTTCTTACTGCCTTAACTTATTGTGGATCACAAAAGCATTGATCAACGTAATTGTATATGTAAAAATTCCTATGCCAAGATGGGCAGTGACAATAAGGGGATGCAATTTATATAAGACAGTCAATCCACCGAAAACAGATTGGAGAATTACCAAGATCACAAAAAGATAAATGACAAGCTTCACTTCAGGAAACTCGTCCTTGTTTTTCAACGCAATTACAAACAAATGCAGGATCAATGAAATCACGATTAATGCAACAAGCCTATGCGTAAACTCAGACCACAGCCCCCAATTAAATGTAGCCAATGATTTCTCATTTCCAATGAACCAGTATTCTGCAGATGGAATTAATGACCCATAACAAAGTGGCCAGTCTGGACAAGCCAAACCTGCCCCTATGGATTTGACATAGCCCCCAAGAACCATCAATAAATACACTCCAACAACAAGAGCATAGGATTCTACTTTATATGTTTGAAGACTGTAAAAAAAAGGACTTTTCTCTTCTTTCATTTGGCTCAAGAACAGCCTAAATTTATATCTTTAAAGCAAATTGATAATGCCCAACAAAAATTTCAATCTATGGGTTCATATCTAATAAATTCTCCAAAAGGTGGTTCAACCCCCGTAGTCATGACCCACAAGACAGGGTAATCTATTGCAATTATTTCAGGATCTGGAAATGAGCCATATCCATCTGTGAAATAAACCAATAGGTCTGGTTGTATTCCCTTTTCAAGAATATATTCAAAGACAGGAATAAAATCAGTACCTCCCCTACCTTTGAATGGTCTTCCCTCCCATGGTAATTTGCTCCCATCTATGCTTTCCCCATTTTCATAGACTGAAACCTGTTGAATTACGGCATCACAATCTATCAAGGTCAACTTCAATCTGGTCACTGTTGCTAAGATTCCATAAACCTCAGAAACAAAGGTCGATAGTTCGCTGGAGCTTATTGATCCCGACGTGTCAACTGCAACAACTACATCCATGAATTCTTTTTCTGCACTTGGAAAATGGAAATCATATGACATCATTCTTTTGTTCGGTGGATTCCATCGCCAATCCACCATTAATGTCTTTTGAATGTAATGTTCCAAAAGTGTCTGCCAAGGGATTTTTGGATTTAGCTCTGATTCTATAAGTTCTCTCAATCCCGATGGTAAATACCCCTTATCCTTGTTCATTTGATAGCTAGACCTTAAGATACCCTCAAATCTTTCATATTGCAATTCCATGAATGCACTGTTTTGGAGCTTATTCATTTCTTCCAATGAAATATGGAAGTCACATTCTTTCGGAACCCCATGTCTATCCGCTAGCTTTTGAAGAATATCATCTGATATCTTATTCCCTTGACTTTCTCCTTCACCTTCCATTTCTTCTGTGGCTTCATCATATAGCATGTTGTAAATTTCATCTGTAGACATGTCCATGAATTCTTGTTTGTATTTCGATACATCTGGAATTATCCATTCATACCTGTTCTCTCTTTTGATTTCATCAAGCATAAGATTTGATGCAATGTCTGCTGACATTCCCCAAATTGATGTATCTCTGCCAGAACCCCTTTCAATATGTTTCATTATCAAGTGAAGAACTAAGTGCATCAAAATGCCCTTTATTTCTGGAATTGGTTTGGTTTCCATGTAATCAGGATTAAAATACAGATTTCTGACATCAACAGCAACAGTTTTGATTCTTGGATCGTCGACAGGAAACAATTCAAAATGACCCAAAATATATCCGAAAAATGGCATGTCCAAATATAATGTCCCCCTTGCTTGGGAAACCCTGTTCATTTGGTATTCTCCCTCTGGTGATGTATCCTTCAGGAATGGGGATTTCCATTCCAAGAACTTTTTCATGGTAATAACGTCATCCATAGGCTTACCTATTTATAATGTTCACAATAACATTGAAAAGTCCTACCATTATCGAAACTTACCTATCCCAATAGAGATTTCTTTCAAATAACTATGCATGATAGGTTTTCTCAATATAAGACTTCAAACGTTGAGGAATAGACCCATTGTTTTTGTGTTTTTGGTAGCTATTTCTGACTTGTACCTCGAACCAATCTTGTTGAATTTCCAATTTTTCCTTATCTATTGTTTCATACATCTGTTTCAATGATTTATTGAAACCACATTGCAATTTAATCCCATGTTTTTGCGCAATATGTTTTAGAATTGATCTACGGTTCATGTCTTCCTCCACCCCATCTTTAAATTCTTCAAAAAGGTGATCATAAATTTCACCTATTTGCATTCCCATAAATTCTCTATAGTATGAAACATCAGGAATTATCCATTCGTATCTATTTTCTCTCAGAACCTCATCAAGCATTAAATTGGAAGAAATGTCCGCAGCCATTGCCCATAAATCAATATCCTTGTTAAATGCCACTTCATTATGCCTTAAAATCAGATGGAGAATCAGGTGCATCAGCATACCCTTAATTTCTTCAGGTGACATGGATTCAATATAGTCAGGATTGAAATAGACAATTCTTGCATCAATTGCATAGGTCATGACTCTAGAGTCATCAACAGGATACAACTCAAAAAAGTCCAGAATATATCCAAAAAACGGCATATCCAAATATAATTTCCCTCTAGTTTTTGAAATTATCCTAATCTGCCTTTCTCCCTCTGCCGTTTCGTCTTTGTCAAACAAAGGTTCCCATTTCAAAAAATTTCTCATGAACTGATACCCTACTTTCCCTATAATTTAAACAAATAAAAAAAATATTTGCTCACTTTTCAAATTCATTGTATAACATTTCCAATTCTTTAGTGTTGAATAGTACAACCTTTACGTTATCCACTTCATTGATTCTGTTGACTTGATCTTCAACAGCCACAGAGTATTGGTTGGTAACAATAATGGCACCATCTAATCCAGCACTCTTTGATTTTCTCACCACTTGATTTATCTTGTTCACTCCAATAGACCGTTTCCATGGTAAATATACCAAGCCAAGATTGACTTCCCGGTTTTGTTTGCTTTTGATTTTTCCATGGAAATCCGTGATCTTGCCACGTTTGTCAAAGACTTCTGAAGGGTCATAATTGCCCAATCTTTCCAAAACGCGTATCCATTTGTTTAAACTTGTTTCTGTATCCATCTACAGATCAGTCAACTGAAATCCCATTTAAGTCTTGATCATCTTCATGCCATACTCCTGTATTCTTTGGATTTGAATACTGATCAGAATCTGTAGGTTCTTTTATTCACCATATCTTAATAAACTATGACTGAACACAAAAAGGAAATCCATCATTTTGATCCTGAAAATGTCAAGGATTTCTCATCCCTGATGAATGAGTTTTATGAGACAGGGGTTTTTGGAGGGGGAAATCTGGGAAAGGCAATGGATATCATTCTCAAAGCGAAAAAAGATGGTGCGAAAATTTTCATGTCGATGGCAGGAGCAATGATACCAGGGGGCATGAGAAAAGTTGTGACAACAGCCATAAGAAGCAAAATGATCGACATGCTTGTCACAACAGGGGCAAATATCACTCATGATTTAATTGAGGCTTTTGGTATCCCCCATCTTAAATATGTGAAACATGTGAATGACAAGGAACTAAGGGAAAGGGGTATTGACAGGGTTTATGACGCTTATGTTCAAGAGGATGGATTCCCAAACCTTGAAGACAGATTAAAGATATTGATTGACGAGTTTCATAAAGAGAAACAGGTCGATGGTATTTGCCATACTTCTTCCCATGAATTCCTACATTGGCTTGGAGAAAGAATTGAGGATCCAAATAGCATTGTCCGTGCCGCTTATGACATGAATATTCCCATATTTGTGCCAGTTATTGCCGATAGTGTACTTGGCTTGCAGATTTGGTTAAGAAGCCAATTCAAAAAAATAATAATGGATGAAATGAGGGATTTGACGGCAATACAGGATTATTTCCATGAATCCCCAAAATCCATGGCATTGATGCTGGGTGGTGGGGTACCAAAAAATTATATGCTTCAATCCAGCCTTATGAGCAATAAGGAATATGAATATGGTGTGGCAATAACAATGGATAGGGTGGAGACAGGGGGACTCTCAGGAGCAACACTCACGGAAGCTGTCAGTTGGGGAAAATTCACATGGGAAGCGCCAAAAGTCACAGTCTATGCAGACGCTACAATTGTTTTTCCCTTATTGGTAACTGCTTGGCTTGAAAATAGATATTAGTTTTTTGTATTTTATTTGTTTTTTCACAAATGGAGTACTCAACTTGAAATTAGCTTTTTGTTTCTGCCAGTCCTATCTTGACAAAAAGATACGGAACTATCACTGTGGCAGAAATTATGAATGACATATATCTAATATATCTCAAAATAAAACCAAGTAAGCTTTCATCAGCCGCAATAAATCCAAATAGTATATCCAATCCAAACAGTACGATAAATGAAACAGTCAATCCCAAAATGTATCTGGCAATGCCATTGCCAAATGACTTGCTTCTAGCATCAAAATCAATGTAATGCTCTTCCAGCTTTATCCCCAATACCAATCCAAAGAATAAGCCAGAAAAGGTCGTTAAGTCTTGGGCACCCTGACCCCATTGGTCAAAATATCCAACGAGAAGACTAAGTGCAAGAGTTACCGCAAACAAGCTAATGATGATATTGTTTGACGTCTCCTTATAGTGCTCAGGAAGTTTGTCTTCAACATATTTCATGAAAACATAGGTCACACCAATTCCAAGCAACCAGCCCAAGATGACATCTTCCAGATAATGTACACCAAGGTATACCCTGCTAAAGCCAATCAAAACAATCAAGGAATAATATATGATTTTAGTCCATTTTGCGGAAAGTCGTTGATCCAAATATGAATAAAATGTACCCGCGGATTGTGCATGTCCTGAAGGAGTACTGTAGGATTGTGCAGTTTCCTCTATTGCAGATTGACTCGACAATCCCCATTTGTCTTTATATGTGCCATCTTCCACAAATGGTCGCGGATTTCTTATCGTCTCCTTAAGCCCTAAATTGATAAGGGCAGAAATAACCATGAGAACTGCCACACGAAATGCAAAGGATTTCTTGTATGTCCAAAACAAAAGCAGTACCAAAAGGAAATATCCTGTGGAACTTCCCATGAATGTCAAAAACCTGAAAAAAATGGTAAATGGTGTAGAATAGGTATTTGACCTAAAATCCACAAAAAATTCAACAATCCCCTCATTAAATGGTAACGTTGCCATGTGATAACATGCGAAGTGATATTGAAATATTTTTTTTGATTACTGAAGAAAATCTACCAAGGAAAGTTGCTTCTGTTCCTTTTTTTTCAAATTTGAGAATCCAATGCCAATTAAACGTATCCCTAAAATTGATGAAAAATGAGTCTCCAAGAGTTCCTTGGTTATATTATACAGTTTTTCCCGGTCATGGGAAGGGAATGGCAACGATCTGGAACGGGTAATTGTTTTATAATTTGAAAATCTAACTTTTACGATTACTGTCCTTGTCTCCAGCTTTTCCCTAATCAAGACCTCATATGTTCTTTCAAAAAGGCTATCCATTATCTTTTTGTATCTGGATTTCTCTCCTGGCTGTCCATGGAATGTTCTTTCATGGCTTATAGATTTCCTCGGCGCCCTTTCCTTGATCTTGTTTGTAGTTTCACCCCTGAATAACCGAAAGATATGGTCTGCCATTGAACCAAAAATTTCCTTCAGTTCAAGTAGTGACAAGAAAATCAATTGATCACATGTTTCTATTCCCATATCTTTCAAGCGGGTTGATGTGACATTCCCTATTCCAGGAATTGATGAAACAGGCAATCCTCTAAAGAAATCAGGTAAATCCTCTGGCTTGACAATGACAATTCCTTTAGGCTTGTCATAATCTGATGCGATCTTTGCTATTTTCAATGTGGGACCAATTCCTATTGAACAAGTCAGCTTTTCCCTTTCAAAAATGTCCTCTTGTATTTTCCACGCAAGCTCTCTTGCATCCTCCCATGTTTCCGCTATTTCTGTCACATCCATATATGCTTCATCAATGCTGGCAATTTTTATTGGTACACCATAACCCTTTAGATATTCCATAATTCTCCATGAGGTTTCAGAATATTCTTTCCGGGATGGCGGCACAATTATGGCATTGGGACATTTATGCAATGCTTCAAACATTGACATGCCTGATTTGACTCCAAATTGTCTTGCCTCATAGGTACAAGTGAGCACAACCCCCTTTTTTGTTTTCCTTGCTTCTGGGTTGCCCACTATGACAGGTTCACCACGAAGGGTTGGATTTTTTCTAAGCTCCACTGCTGCAAAGAACATATCCAAATCCACATGCATGATGATCCTGTTCTCAACAACCATCTAATATCATTTGTATTGCACTTATATTATTCATTCTTCTTGTGATCAAACTATTTTGACTTTTGATATCAAACTCTGCAAATTTTGTCTTGAACGCGATTGAATGAAATGTATGGAATTACAACCTTTTCTTCATTGGCAAGTTTCTCAAATTTTGGAAGAAGCCATGTGCCTTCATCAAGTTTATGTATCTCCATTCGTTCTTCACAAATCCCATCGAATGAATATTCTTTTCCATTAATGGCTTTGATTATTTCTTTTGAATAGCTTTCAAAATCATTCAAATATCTTTTATCTGGTATTGATTCATTTATCACATTCATCGTATCTTCAAGTATCGTTTCAATTTGCTCGTTTGTCAATAAATCGGTATAATACCCCAATAAAGATGACAAAATCACATTTTCGACAAAAGCTTGATAATTGATTTCCAATTCATCCCTGAAGATCCAAAGTTTCTGAAAATAAGATTTTAGGTTTTCAGTAAGATTGAATTCAAGGTCCATAAAGATACGGATTAAATAATACTTCTGAAACAATATTGGATATTCTTGAGGGAATAAGATATCAAATAAGTCTTGAATTGCCTTTATCCGTTCTTGGAACACAAAATATGATTTTAGCTCCAAAGCTTCCAAAGCAAACAATGCCAAGAACTCTTCCAAATATGACAGATATGACTGCCCTATCTCCAATCTCAAAAATTCTGCATTAATCTCAAGCCCTGACCGTATAGACTCAAGAATGCCATATAAGTCTGAAACAAAATCAGAATAGGATTTGCCATTTGCTTGATTTTCCAATAACTCATAATAATTTTTCCTTAGGCTTGTAATGTTCATGACCAACTCCAAATCAAAAAGCAATTCAATATCTGTAGACTTTAATGAAACATCTTTGAGTATTTCAGTATCTATTTTTCCTTTGGTGGCATTGTATCTTTTTAGTGTGTATTCCAAATAATCGTTGTAATTCCTGACTTCAAGATATTTAAATAAATGATGGTCATATAAGTTTTTAACCTTTGCAGTCTCCAAAAAATACAAAAGGGAACCTAATTGATCATAACTGAATAAGGTAACTATCTCATTTTCAATTAAAACCTTTATGCTTTTGGATTTTTTATAAATCAATATCAATTCATCCCAATCCATGTTGTCAATTATCTGGAACATTTTGTAATATGTGTCAAAAATAATTTCCAGCCATTCCATTAAGGAATTTTCCTCTATGATTTGAAGGTTGGATATGGTTATTTCATAAATTCCGGCTGTATTCACTAAATAATTGATAACGATTGCTGATACTTTCCTGAAATCCTTATGGCTTGGATCGGGTATTTTCGGTAAATTATCAACAATTATTGTTTTCATTAGAATATCTGCCAATAACTGCGCCGTGGAAGAAATTTTTTTCCTTTCATCATAAAAATATATTGAGGCCTTGACTTGATTGACAAATTGAATCATACCTACAATTTCCAACCAATGTAATCCCCCGTAATCCAAATATTTAAGCAAAGTATCCAGTTTTGATTGAAATCTGTTGAATATTTCTATTTTTTCAGCTACATCCATTTCCCATTCAGTACTCAAATCATTCAATGCTTTGGAAATATTTGCAATTTTATTTGATATCAGAATATTTTGAGCTACATTATCTGATGAATGACGTTTAGATTTGACGATATCCAGTAAAACACTTGTATTCTCCAATAATGCCTTAGAATGACTGCTTTCAACCATTTTTATAGATGGGCTTCTAATTCCAGTTATTTTTTGTTTTTTGTTGAAGAAAACAAAAGTGCACCATTTTCATTTATCAAAGGAATTTCCGATTTTGGAAAGGTATAAAAAGAAAATCTCGATAATAATAAAGAATTGACAGGTCCAACCTTTCTGCAAGAGTTTTCCCTTAAACAATTTGCAAATAAAAATGTAATAACCATTTCTCCCGAAAGCACTGTTCACGATGCCATTGTTTTGATCAATGATTTCAACATTAATTGTCTTCCAATATTGGATGGATCAGCAATTGACGGAATTGTCGATTCAATATCAATTCTTGCCGAATTCAGTAAAAATCCCTATGTTGCAACCCTTTATACAAAAATCAAGGACATACCCTTCAAGAAAGTTCCCTCTTTTGATGAAAATGATGATATACTCAAGGTTCTCAATTACTTGATTGATACAAATTTAGATGCACTTATTGTCTCTGAAAACATACTTTTAGTATCTATAAACCCCCGTGACATTCTTGAAAAGGATTTTCTCTGGACCACGTTGGATGAACGGATTTACTCACCCAATTCGCAGGGCAATCTCTTGATCACAGATCATGAACATACCATTTCTGAAGATACCTCTTTGCTTAATCTTATGATGCGAATCAGTAAACAAAACTTGAATTTCCTTGTATTGATTGAGCCGGATACAAAGTTATGGAAAGGAATATTGTCCCCAAGGGAAATTATCCAAGAAATTGTAAGAATGACTGCTTGGTCTGAAACCACCGAGGATTTCCTATATCGTAAAGCCCTATTCACCCTCCCCCACCATCCAAATCTCTATTTTTCAAATATGCCTAAAATAAAAAGAATTAGGCAGACAATGGTCATCAATGAACTTTCACTGATGCCGCTTGTAAACAATGATGGAGAATTGGTTGACGTGGTACATGAAATAGACCTCCTTAGAAAATTAACAGAATAACTTGAAAAAAGTAAAGGATGTTTAATAGGGAAAAAAAAATCAGAAAACTGTTCTGCTGAAAAAATGACATGTGTTTTATCCTTTTAGTATTCAAGAATTCTTCAAGTCACCAATCTTAAAATTTAAAAGGTACGTGAAAAAGTGATATTGAAATTATTAATGGGAGAATTTCTTCATGGCAACTACAAAATCTCCTGTATCTGTTGAAAGGAACAAAACTTTAGCAAATATCTGCAGCTTCTTTGTTATCACTGTAGATGATTTTGGTCCAAAATTCTTACATGCCGATTTTAATGACGAGTTTAAAAAAAATTTTGAGGATGCAGAAGATTTTGAATCCTTTTTGATGAATTTGGCAATTTCCTACAGTGCAACATTTGGCGCCGGTAACAGTCAAATAAATGGTTTTGGGATTTTACCAATCCCGAAATTCCAAAATTGGAAGAGCATTGTCTATTCATTGAGCTTCCATACAAAATCATATTTCTTTATCTGGTTTTGTAAGAAGGAAAATTGCAATCGACTATTTGCCTTGATAAATGACAATGAAGAAAGACTGAAAGAGCAGATTCAAACCCTAATGGATTTCAAAAACAATCACGCAATGAACAGGTTAAAGTCATTGCCTTCTTTGTTAAATGGAAAAGGGAAATTATTGAA
This sequence comes from Candidatus Heimdallarchaeota archaeon, assembly GCA_015523565.1. GTDB lineage: Archaea > Asgardarchaeota > Heimdallarchaeia > Heimdallarchaeales > Kariarchaeaceae > WAKA01. The sequence goes on from WAKA01000121.1 coordinate 16,661, forward strand.
AAGCTAATAATGTATCCTTTTTTCCCAAATATATTGAAGAAAGACACATCTTATTTGAAATCTCTTTCTCCATTTGAAACAATTTGGTATCATGTACCTGAACTTCAAAATTGGAGCTCTTCTTCTTGGTGGTTTTTCCTTCTTTTCCCCAAACAGAAAGAAGGATATGGTCCAAAACAAATGATGTTTACCTTTGCCTCAAGAGTTGGCAAAGAAATACGAGTAAGTACATCGCCTTCGAGGGCACTGAATAATTGGCAACCAGGCATCCCACTTCCAAGATCTGTTAAAAATGGCACTGATGAATTTTGGACCACAGTTGTGGGATGGATCAACGACGGACATCAGGTACATGAGGAAATTGTTCATCAGCCTGCACGGGCAGTCCTTAAGAATTCTGGGTCATTGAAGGCTTGGGCAAAAAATGGATTTGGTGGTGAAATCAAGATCAATCCTGAACTGACTTATGGAATTGACGCCCATTTCAAGGGCAAAAAAGGAGAGGCAAAATTTACTGTCTGGAAAGTTGACAATGAACCCATGACAGAACCCCATGTATCAGATATCAGGACAAAGTTTGGTGGAACACACTTGGTGGCTTGGAGAAAATTTAATTTCAAAGGAACATTTGCCTCACCCAGCGGAACTGAGGAACTTGAAGGCATTGGATACTTCCAGAGAGTATGTATGAATATTCCTATGTTCCCTTGGAAATGGATTTTTACCTATTTTGAAGATGGTTCCATTTTTTCCTTGTTTGGTCCTTATCTTGGCTTGCAAATGTTCAGAAGGGGAAATAAATGGCTTCCGCCATTCCTTGAAAGAGTGACTTCGTCATTTGCAATTCCAGGATACTTCTATGATGCAAAAACCCAAAAGATTACAAGTTTTCCCAAATCAAGAATTCAAGCATTTGTCGACCGTGGAAAATATCCCATATTCACAGTAAAGGCATGGAACAATGAAGGGGATAATATTTCTTTCATTGCAAATGCTTATGGACATGCCCAATTTTTGTTGGACAGAAGAATCCTCAAACGGATGTGGATTTCAAGATTGAATTACAACGAATTCATGTATAAAGTAGAAAAACTTTCAGGGAAAATAGGTGGGAGAGTAATTTCAAAACAAACGGTGGGACAAGGGTGGGGTAATCATGAATACACATGGGGATTCTCCCTTTAAGATTCAAAACCGTGCTTTCCAACCAGTTTCACAAACTGAACTGCCATGAGTTCTTCTATTTCAATTGAGGGGTATTTGACATTCGCTTCCAAATATTTCTCATATGCTCCTCGGTTCATTTCTCCAGAATTTAGACGTCTGACCTTAAGTAATGTTTGGAAATAACCGTCTTGTACAGGAATAATCATGATGCCACCGTCCTTGAGTTGCCAACATAATGGGGCGGGAATGAATGGTCCTGCCGCGGTAACAATGATTTTGTCAAATTTTTGCTCTTTCAATCCCTCGGTGCCATCACCAAATACAATCTCATAATTATTTGGTAGTTTGATTTTTGAAAGATTCTGTTTGGCAAAATCAATCAAATCCCTTATTCTTTCTATGGAAACGACTTTTCCTTCATTTCCAACAAGAATCGACAAAATTGCTGTATTATATCCAGAACCAGTCCCCACCTCCAGAACCTTCTCACCTTTCCTTATTGTGGCGGCACATAACATCATTAATATCATATGAGGGGCGGAGGTAGTTTGACCTGAAAGAATTGGAACTGCATGATCCATTTCTGCCCTTTTCTTCTCATGGGATGGAACAAATAGCTTCCTGTCAACTTTTTCCATTGCATCGACAACTTCAGGCATAACCCCAATTCCTGATTGTTGGCATTTCCAAATTGCCTCTTGCAAATAAGGCTTCATCAAATATATTATTTTGAATAATTTACTTTTATTTTTTGGATTCCTGTCATTTTGAAAACATCATATGTTAAAAGTCTCCCGTTAACAGGAATATGTGAAGCTTTTTCCAAATACCATTGAAGGACTAATTTGGGGCATGAACAATTTTGATGGCATAGAAACGGACATACGATTGACAAGAGACAACAAGCTTGTAATCCATCATGATCCTGTACTGTCCTCTGGAAAAATGATTGCATCATTGACAAAACAGGAACTTGTTGATGCAGGCATACCCGCATTTGAGAACTTCATCTACAACAAGGAAGTTGAATCACTTGTTCAAAAAGGGAAAAGGGCTTTAATTGAACTAAAGCCCAATTGCAGAGGTACAATCGCCATATCAGATGAAATTGCCAAAACCTTTTCAAAGGAGATAGATGAACTTCTTGCTTCAGCAAACTTTTCAACCGATCAAATCACGTTTATCTCCTTTTCAGAAAAACTCTTGAAGCCTCTAGTTGATAGGTACAAGTGTGCACCCTTACTGCCAGCACTTAATGAATGCAAGGTTAAACAAATTTCTGGTTTTACAAAGTTGAGACTATTCGGCAAATTCTTTGCAAAAAGACTTCCAAGCTACATGAAATATGCAAAAAACGAGGGATTTATAGGCACTTATGTAGCTCGTGAATACTTTTTGGGAATTCTTTCATCCTATCACGGTAGGTATAAGAAAAAACTGGAACTTGCAAAATCACTCGATTTCGAACTGGGAACAAACCTTGGAACAAGTAAATTGGAGCCAGATTTTCCAGAACTGTTGCGTGTAACTGATGACACTTCAATTTTCCCAAGATATTCCAAAAAAGACGAGGGTTCCATAATTGCCCATCGAGGAACGGGAACAAAAGGTGTCGAACTCAGCTCATTAGATGGAAAACCCTAGTTCTATAGCATCATAAATCAGGAAAGTCCCAACAGCCACAATAATAAGTCCAGTGATTATTGGCAAGTATTTGAAAATCTTTTCCTTGTTTGCCAAGATGTTTTCCTTGATTGAGGGGATCACGGCTCCCATTAGTACAAATGGTATTCCCGTTCCAATGGCAAAAGCTGTACTTATCAGAATCCCATTGAATACTGTTGCACTATTTATTATTAAGGTAAAAACTGTAATGAACAGTATCAGGGCACAAGGTGCCGCCAATACTGCAAAGAAAAGTCCAATTAAAAATGAACCAAGCCATGGATTCTCTGTGCTGGTGATTATGTTCACAGTCCAATCTGAAAATCTTGAAAAAACTCCGCCACCAATGTATTTTTTTCCAGCATACAACATTCCCAAAACCACAAGGACAACTCCTTCAGCAAATCTAAATTTCACATAATTGGGATTAAAAAAATCAAAAAAGAGATTCCTAAACCCCTGCAATAAAATTCCCATGAAAACAAAAACAATCAATACACCAAGTGTCACCAAGATGGATGAGATGAAACCATTCTTTCGGCTTGTTTCGGTTCCTGTCAAAAAAGCAAGAAAAGAGGGAAGAACAGGAAACAAACAGGGAGAAAAACTAGTGGCAAGACCCAATGTGAATGCCCAAATAAGATCCGTGATGGGAAACATAAGTTAGATCAAAATAATTCTTATTAAATTATTAGTCTTTTTATCTAAACAAAACATTTTTACTTGTCATTGCTATAGTTACGATTACTAAATTGGTGAAAACATGAGGCAACATACAGTACTGCTAATCTTTCTAATCATTCCCTTGTATCTTCCTGGCAATGCTTTAACTCTCAATAGCAATGGCATCTCTGTTGATTTCTCCTTTCAATTGATTAATGGAACTTTTGTGAACCTTTCTGATTATGGTGGCGACAAAGTTGTTGTCGTAGATTGGGCGGCTAGTTGGTGCCCCGTTTGCAAGAAAAACCAAAAAGTCATATCTACGATTTATAATGAATACAATGACCAAGTTAACTTCATTTCATTAAGTTATGGGGGCTCAGGAGACGAATTATCTGATGTGTTGGAAATGAAAGGAAATTATCCTTGGGATTTCGGTTTGGACGTGAACAACGCCGCCAAACAATACAATGTATGGAATGGGTTTGTGTGGGTTCTGGACAAGAATCTTCATATCTCTACAGCTTTTAATTATACAGTTATTACAAAAACACAATTGGTTAGCGCCTTAAATGACGTGCTCGAATTGCAAACAACTGTTGAAAACAATGACCAAACTGATCTTGGATTGTTTTCCAACCCTTTCTTTCTTGGTTTTCTAGCTTTTGTGGGATTTGGTACAATTATTATACTTTTGCAAAAAATCAGGAAATAATTTTAGCAAAGCACTAATTTAAAATAACTTGCATAATATAAAGAAAAAAAGATAAAGTTTTATTCTTGGAAAAAGAATATCCTTTTTATAGTTATTTTTCGAATCCTAAAACAATATGTCCAAGAAAGTGCTTACTCCACTCACACAATACGAAAAATGTTCCATTACGAAAATGATGAATTTAATAAGACCGAAATGGACCATGGAAATCATATTGGAGCTTATGGTGGCTGGAAATGAATCCTTGTCATTTTCTGATTTTGAAAAGCTCATCGCAGGAATCAATCCACGTATTCTTTCCACACGGCTTGCCTCATTGAGTAGAAAAGGTATTATTGATAGAATCGTTCCTGACCCACGAACTCCAAAGAAAGTTAGGTATAAATTGAGTGAAAAGGGATATGATTTTATCAATGTAATTATTTCCATGAGGTCTTGGGCAGTAAAACATCTTGATGTGGATCAAGACTGCAAAGACAATGTTTGCAGACACATGCTGGTAATAAAAGAAAAATACTTGAAACCTGCCACAAGGCAAAATGATTTGATTGAAATTTTTGCTCCCCATTAGGACAAACGCTTTGCAATCTCTTGCAGGACTGATGTAGCACGGTCATCAAAAACAACTTTTGCGTAGTCCAATAGAACAGGGTCTGGATTGATTTCAATCAAGGGGATGTCATGGGCAATTGCTTCACCAACCATCCTATAAGGCAAAGTTGTCTGCAAGGTGGTACCAACAACAAATACCAAATCTGATTTCTTAAAATGGTTTAAGGATTTATTAATATCAAAAAATCGGTTATCATATATCTCGTCAAACCATAGGACATTTGGACGAAGATAACTGCCACATGTCCTGCAAACCAAATTGTCAAGATTTTCGACATTGTCCAGATCAAGCCTTTCAATTTCCAATACATGCTTGTCAATGGAGAATGTGCTTGAGCATCTGAATTCGAAAATGTTGCCATGGATCTCTGCTACATTGACTGTACCTGCACGTTGATGAAGATTGTCTATGTTTTGGGTTACAACCAAAAATTTCTTTTGGTGCTTTGTTGCCCATTTTTCAATGTCTGTTATGGCGTAATGACCTGCATTTGGCTTCACCTGCTTGATTGCATGTTGCCTTTCCTTATACCATTCAAGAACCTCAAGAGGGTGTCTTGAAAAAAAGGCAAAGGTCGCAATATCCTGAGGGGTATAATTTTTTGATCCTTTCACCCAAAAGCCGTCTTTTCCTCGAAAGGTAGGAATACCACTTTCAGCACTTATCCCTGCACCTGTCAGGAAAGTTATTTGATGAGAGCCTTCAAGTAATGAAATTGCTGTTTCCAATTTTGACATTATTCAATTTTCAATAGACTTTCTTATAATAACCTAAGTTTTCTTGAAATAGAATTTGAGGATATTATTTTAAATTTGGAGCAAATCCACTTTCCGTACTCCATTAATTTGTAGGAAAGTTTATCATTTCAAGGTTCTATACATCTTGAGGTCCAATGTACCGAGACAGAGAGGAAGTCTTCATCCATATCAAGAAACTATGTGACAATTTGCAGGCAATTGCATTGGAGGATGATCAAATTACAGATGATGAACAAGCTATCTTGGATATTGTCAACAATGCAATTCAAAACTTGGAAGAACAAACAATTCAAATCTTTGAATCAGAACTTGATAACGACGAATTTTCAGACTTATTGATGGAAATCTTCAATGACATTGTGAAAAATGTAGTCAATACCGCAAAACTTGACGGAGTGATTACATCTGATGAACAAAAGCTGATCGATAGAATAAGACAATTTATTTCTGAGGAGCTGTCATAAATGGAAACAAAAGGAAAAGTCAAACCCAAACTGCAACTTGCCAAAATCATTGCAGACAAAAGAGAGACAAGGGATACCAGAACATTGAGATTGAAGCTATCAGACCCATTTGACTGGAGACCTGGGCAATTTATCATGGTTAAGGCAGAAATCAATGGTCAAACAGTAAGCAGGGCTTATTCAATATCCTCATCCCCCACAAGAAAAGATTATCTGGAAATTACCGTAAAACAAACGGAAAATCCAACCATGAGCAAATACTTGAATGAAATTCCAGTAGGATACATGCTTGCCGTAAAGGGACCCTATGGAAAATTCATTTGGGATGAGACAGTATCTGACAAGCTTTTTTGTCTCGCAGCAGGAAGTGGAATCACCCCATTTCGGGCTTTTATGCAGTATATTATCGATAAGGATTTGGATACCAAATTCAAGCTTCTCTATTCATCTCGATATGGTGATGATGTCATATTTGAAAAAGAACTTAGGGAACTTTCATCCCAAATGAAAAATGCCCATTATGAACTTTCCATTACAAGGGACAAAAAAGGATTGGACTATGTAAGGGAAGGTCGTATCAATAAGGAATATCTCCAAGAACAACTTAAGGGATTTGAAGATGCACCAGTCTATATTTGTGGATCACCTTCATTCATAAAAGGCATGATCGACAATTTGCTTGAATTAGGCATTCCAAGGGATAGAATCAAAAGAGAACAATGGGGATAAGCATTATTTAAACAAATAGTTAAATATTACGGAAATATATTTTTTATGTGAATTTGCCTTATGAGCAAATGCTCCTCAAAAAATTGAACATGGGGATGCGCTTCGCAGAGGCAAGTAATAACGAGAATGACAAACAGTTTTTTCTTTGGAAATCCCGTTTTGCATTCAATTTATCACAACCCAATGAATTGCTTGAATCCATCTTAAGGTATTTGAGCGATATTGATAGCACACATCCAGATTTTTTGGAAGCACATTTATTGAAAACCTTAGGCTATGCACTTAATACACAACTTAGAGAATTTGATTGTGCAATCCAAATGATCCATGAGATACCCATTCATCAAGATTCAGATAGGGAATACGTCAAGGGCTTGAAACTTTTTACTCTCGGTATTCGAGAATTAATTTACGGGAACTTTCCCACTGCGTACAAGTATCTGAAAGAATCCAACTCTACACTAAAGGACAAAAAACATTTATGGCTTCTTCTAAAGTCTGAAATTAATGCAGGAACCACATCCTTGTACCTTAACAATATATCGGAAGCTTTGGATCATTACAGGAATGTAATAGATTATGCAAATGCTGTTCAAAATCCAATCATTGAATTCAAGGGTCACTTATATCTTATTTCCACCTTCCTCCAAGTTGGCATGTTGAAAGAATGTCTCGATCATGACAAGAAATACAACCCCCTAGAGAAATGCAAAACCAAGGATAATGTAGATGAAATCAATTACTATTTTTCCATGAGTCAGTGCAATAAATTTTTAGGAAACTTTGAATTAAGCGCCAACCAATTGAAAAAGGCATATGATCTTGCCAAAACGTATGCTGACAAACAGATGCTTCCTCCTATCCTTTCTGAACTGGCCATGTTTTATTTTGAAAATGGTCAGCTTTCATTGGCATCCAAAATGATAAACATGGCACTCTCATTTTCAGAAAACATTTCAACTGAATTGTTATTTATTATAGGATATCGAAAATCGCTGATTGAGCAGGAATTGAAAGGTGAATTCATCATCAATGAAATTGAGAAGAATAGGCTGATCAACTTGTCACAAAAACTTTCTTTCGACTTATACTTGCCTGAAACACTTTTTCAAATTGCATTGGTGTTGATGGACCTCAATATTCCTGAATTGGAAAATCATAAGAAAGAAATTCTTGAGACATATAAGAAAAAGTTTGTGGATGTTGATTTAGGAACCCTTTCTGCAAAACCTAAACTTTTACAGGCAATGTACTGCATTTCGACACCTACACTTGAAAATTTGGTCAAGGGGAAAGAAGTTGTAAATCAACTTATTTCAAACAATTACGAGGATATACGGATTGTCAAGTTTTTACATCTCTTGAAAGTTAGGTATCTTCTGAAAGATTATCAGTTCCAACCCAATGAAAAAACAAAATTGGAAATCCTGAATTTTATTGAAAAAATGAATCAAATTTGCAAAACCTATTGCTCAAAACAGTTTCAGTTGCATTGGTTTATTTTACTCTCACAGGTTCATTGGTTGTTCATGGACGCAAAATCAAGCATTGCCTTGCTTGACAAGGCCATTGATTTGGCCAACAAAAATGGGATGAAAGTCCAAGAAAACCTTGCCAGAAAAGAAAAACAAAAATTGCTTGATGAACTTCTCAAATGGGACGAGGTATCTGAATCACTTAAAGATGAACTAAAGAAGCACAAGAAAAAATCCTTGGTTCAATATACTGAAAGAGTCTCAAAAATTGTTTCACAACTGTGGGGATAAGATTGACCCATTTTTTCTAAATTTTTTTTCAGCAATTTCGGAGAAGATATAAACCTATAGTCTATGGAAGCTTGTATAAACCTGAGACTATACTCAGATTTTTTTATTGGTGTAAAAAAATGAAAGTTCAACGATTACAAATTCTAGATGATGATGGCAAGTTGCTAAATCCAGACCTTGAACCAAATATTCCAAAAGAAACATTGATACGAGCTCTTGAGACAATGGTTCAGGTTAGGTTGCTTGATGAAAAGGGAATCAGATTGCAGAGGCAGGGGAAAGTAACATTCCATATTTTCACAAAAGGACAAGAGGCACATGTTGCGGCGGCACTTGCCCTTTCTGATGATGATTGGGTATACCCCGCCTATAGGGAGCATGGAATTGCTCTGTTCAGGGGATTTTCACTGGAAGACCTAGTAAATCATTTGTTTGCAAACATTAAGGACAAGGAAAAAGGCAGACGGCTTCCAGGTCTTTTTGGTAGCTTAAAACATAATTTTGTAAATCCTTCTGCACCAATAGGCACTCAGATCATTCAAGCGGCAGGAACAGCTTATGCAATGAAAATGCAGAAAGAGGAAAAAGTCACTGCTGTTTTCTTTGGGGATGGTGCCAGCTCTTCAAACGATTTCCACTCAGGATTGAACTTTGGTGGTGTCACCAAGTCTCCAGTAATATTTATTTGCCAAAACAATCAGTGGGCAATTTCTGTCCCGTTCAGAAGACAAACTGCCGCAGAGAACATTGTTGATAGGGCAAAAGGATATGGAATAGAGGGCATACAAATAGATGGAAATGATTTCTTGGCCTTTTATACAGCAGTCAAACAAGCGAGAGAAAGGGCTTTACGAGGAGAAGGTCCTACACTTATTGAATCAATAACCTATCGTGTGACCCCCCATACCTCCTCCGACGACCCGAAAGCATACAGGTCTGAAGAAGAGGTCAAAAAATGGGAACAAAAAGATCCAATCAAGAGATTCAAGAATTACTTGATTGGCAAGAAATACATTTCTGAAAAAGACTATGAGAAAATGGTGGAAAGAAACAGTGAACTTCTTGATGAACTTATAGATAAAGCAGAAACACTTCCAAAACCAGGTCTTTCAACACTTTTCGATGATGTGTTTGAAACCATTCCACCGTACCTGCTGGAAGAAAAAGAAGAACTGTTGGAATTTTATAAGGAGGCATAATGACATGGTAGAAACAAACATGGTTGGCGCTATAAATATGGCATTGAGGGAAGAAATGGAACGTGATGAAAGTGTCGTCGTTCTAGGAGAGGATGTTGGAAAAGATGGTGGTGTATTTAAAGTCACAGCTGGCTTGATAGACAAATTTGGTCCTGAGAGAATTCTTGACACTCCCTTGAATGAAAGCGGAATAATAGGTTTTGCAGTGGGTATGGCATTGAAAGGAATGAGACCTGTCGCTGAAATTCAGTTCATTGACTTCATATGGCCTGCGGCTGACCAAATCATTTCTGAGGCGGCAAAATTCAGATACAGAAGCGGTGGAGAATTTACGGTACCTATGGTGATTAGATCCCCCTATGGTGGTGGTGTCAAGGGAGCACATTATCATAGCCAATCTCCAGAATCCATTTTTGCCCATACAGCAGGCATAAAAATTGCTGTTCCAAGCAACCCCTATGAAGCTAAAGGTCTATTGCTTTCTGCAATAAGAGATCCCGATCCTGTCCTTTTCATGGAACCGAAACGAATTTACCGTGCATTTACCCAAGAAGTGCCTGAAGGTGAATATACTATTCCATTGGGCGAAGCAGATGTTGTCAGGGAAGGATCTGATGTCACCTTAGTATCCTATGGCTCAATGTTGCATGTAACGTTGGATGCTGCGCTGATGGCAGAAGAACAGCACGGCATCAGTTGTGAAGTCATTAATCTTAGATCAATTGTCCCATTGGATATTGAGACAATAGGGAGGTCTGTAACTAAAACTGGACGTTTCATCAGTGTTTCTGAAGCTCCAAGAACGGCAGGATTTAGTGCTGAATTGTCTGCCTTGGTTGCGGAACGTTGGATAGAATATATGGAATCCCCAATTTTCAGAGTGACAGGATATGACACTCCTTTCCCAATGATACTTGAAAGCCAATACCTACCAACACCAGAAAGGGTTCTCGCCAAAATTGTCGAGTCTTATAATTACTGAGGGATTGAAAATGAGCATTGAAGTGAAATTTGCAGATTTTGGTGAAGGCATTCACGAAGGAGAAATCGAGGAATGGCTTGTAAAAGTGGGTGATACTGTCAAAAGAGGACAAGACATTGTTGTTATACATACCGAAAAAATGAATGAACCAATTACCTCTCCTGTAAACGGGACTGTTGTAGAAATAAAAAAACAGGAAGGAGAGGAAATCAGGGTTGGAGATGTGCTTGTCCTTATTGAACCTCTAGAAGGAGAAGCCAAAACACCAAAGGCTGAATCCAAGAAAACAGAGGACCCCTCACTTTTCAAACCATCAGAACCCCTTAAATTCAGAAGTTTCAGTCAACAAAAACAAGCACCACCACCTTCACAAACTGGAGCAATTGTCAATGAAAGGGTCTTGGCAGCACCTGCTGTAAGGCGCAGAGCAAGGGAAGCAGGCATTGACCTCCGTTATGTCAAAGGATCTGGACCTGCTGGAAGAATTACCCGCCAAGATCTAGAACATTATATGAAATCGGGAGCAAAGGCACCTGCCGCAAAGGTATACGTTTCAGGTGGAGAGGAAAGAATTCCTCTCAAAGGAACCCGAAAAACAATTGCCAAAGCCATGAGAAGATCAAAAGACCTTGCCGCACATTACACATACTTTGAAGAAGTGGATATGAGCGCCTTGGATCAAATCCGTGAAAGTCTTAAACCATTATTCCAAGAAAAAGGCACAAAAGTGACATATGTTGCCCTTGTCATGAAACTACTAGTTCCTGTTCTCAGGAAGTATCCTCTCATGAATTCTTCCTTGGATGATGAAAAGCAGGAAATCATAATCCATCATGACATAAATATTGGTATTTCTGTAGACACACCAGACGGACTGATTGTACCAGTCGTGAAGAATGTTGACCAAAAAGACATTTGGACAATTGCAGCAGAAATACAGGATTTGGCTCAAAGAGCACGAAACGGTCAATTGAAACTTTCAGAGATTACAGGAAGCACATTCACCATTACCTCAATAGGCAATATAGGTGGAATGATGGCTACACCAATCATCAATTGGCCAAATGTTGCTATCTTGGGATTGATGCGATCAAAACTAAGACCTGTTGTCAGTGAAATAGACGGAATCCCAGAGATTGTCATCCGACCAATCATGTACCTTAGTTTATCACTTGATCACAGGGTTGTTGACGGAGCTGTCGGTGCAAGATTCACAAGGGATCTCATTAGGTACATGGAAAATCCTGGCTTAGTATGGTTGGAAAATCCATGAGTTAACACAACGTTTCTCCATTATCTATTTAAAATCTATAAGAATTTGAATTCAATGAGCAAAGATAGTTACCAAATCGTTGTATTGCCAGGAGACGGGATTGGCAAAGATGTAATGCCTGAAGGATTGAGAGTGCTGAATGAGGTTGCAGGGAAATATGACTTAAGCTTTGACTTTGACCAATATGAATGTGGAGGTGAATATTACCTGAATACAGGCAAGGAATGGGATGATGGTGCATTTGACGCATGCAAGAATGCAGATGCCATTTTATTGGGTGCCGTGGGATGGCCAGGCGCTATGCTCCCTGATGGCAATATTGCAGGGGCAGGAGTAATTTTTGGATTGAGATTTGGATTGGATCTTTACGCGAATGTTAGACCCACCAAACTTTATCCTGGAATCAAACATAAGGTACACGGAAAAAACGTCCAAGTATGGGAACCAGGATTGGTTGATTTGGTTACAGTCCGTGAGAACACTGAAGGCCTGTATTCACCAACCCATGGAAAATTATCAAGAGGAGGGGTTGATGAATTGGCTTTGGATACAAGAGTCATAACAGACAAAGGTGCACGCAGAGTAATCAAGTATGCTTTCGAATTGTCAATGAGGCGAAACAGGGGTGCCCCGAAAGACAACAGGAAAAGAGTGACATGTGTCGACAAAAGCAATGTCCTGGAGGGATGTCGTCTTTTCAGGAAAATCTATGACGAAATTGCAGAAACTTATCCTCAAGTTGACAGAGACTATGCATATATTGACGCATATACCCAATGGTTGATACGTGAACCTGAGTTCTATCAGGTAGTTGTAACTTCCAACATGTTGGGCGATATAGCTTCTGATTTAAGTTCTGTTTTAGCAGGAAGTCTTGGCATGGCTCCTTCCGGGAATATTGGAGACAAACATGCCTTTTTTGAACCTGTTCATGGATCCGCTCCAAAACATGCGGGCAAAAACAAGGCAAATCCAATGGCAATGGTGCTTTCCGTTTCAATGATGCTTGACTATTTAGGATACAAGTTTAATGATCAAAGGGCTTTGGAGGCATCTGTTGCCGTTGAAAATGCAGTTGAAAAAACCATAAAAGACGGTGTCACCCTTACTTATGATCTTGGTGGATCTGCTTCAACAAAAGATGTTGGTGAAGCCATTGCCAAAAACTTGTCACCAATTAAGTGATCTGACAGCCTCTTCATCCACTGGTTGACCATTTAATTTCGCGGTAATTGTGTTTCCATCAGACCCAAAGTCAACTTCCAATAGGAAATGATCTTGATTTTCTGAACACCTGTAAATTGTTAGTTTCTCCTCATCCATTTGAATTTCAGAACCACAGGAAGGACATACGCCCTCATTTAACATCTGTTCAATCAATTCTTTACTCATTGTATCTCCTATCAATTTTCAAATTATAAATATATCTGATCCCCATTTTTTGATTGTTATTTCTGAAATGCAATAAATTTTTTCAGTTTCATGGTGGGATTTCCATAGAAATAAATAAAACTAATTTTGAACTAATTCAAATGACAATTGAAACAGAAGTACTTGTAATAGGTGCTGGACCTGGTGGATATCCTGCCGCCATTCGAGCGGCACAATTGGGAAAGAAGGTAATAGTGGTTGATAAGGGCTTTATTGGCGGTGAATGCCTTAATTGGGGATGCATTCCCTCAAAAGCCTTGATTTCCGCTTCAAGTTTCTATCATAAACTATTGCATGACAGCGAAAAAATGGGCATTACAGTTGATAATGCAAAAGTCAATATGAAAAAGCTTCAAGAATGGAAAAATGGAATCATATCAAATTTGAAAAATGGAATACTTCAGTTATTTAAAGCTCATAAAATCCAATTGATTGAAGGTACAGCTAAACTTGACGGAAGATATTCTGCAAAAGTAGAGACTAAAAATGGAAATATTGAGACAATCAAGTTCAACAATTGTATAATTGCAACAGGCGCTAGTTTCATTTCTCTTCCCAATATCGCAATCGACGAAAAAAATATCCTGAGTGCAAAAGGTGCCCTCTCTCTTGAGAAAATACCCAAACATCTTGTTTGTATTGGCGGAGGGGTAATAGGAATTGAACTCGGAACTGTTTTTGCAAAGCTTGGTGCCAAAGTTTCAATCGTTGAATTCATGCCTGAAATACTCCCTGGCACAGACAAGAGAATGGTCAATGTGGTCAAAAAACGCCTCAAATCTCTTGGTGTGGATATCTATACTAAATCAGAAGCAAAATCCGTAGAAATCCTCAAGACAAAAATGAAACTTAAAGTGAAAACCCCAAAAGGTGAAATCAAGCTTGAACCAGATAAAATCCTCTTGTCAATTGGCAAGAAAGCAAATACTTCCTCTTTGGGATTGGAAAAGGCAGGCATAAAAACAGACAAGAAAGGATTCATTCAAGTGGACAAACAAATGAGAACTAATGTCTCACACATATTTGCAATAGGCGATTGTACTGGCGGTCCATTTTTGGCTCATAGGTCAACGAAACAAGGTATAATTGCCGCGGAGGTAATTGCAGGAAAGAAATCAGAAGAAGACTTCGTTACAATTCCAACAGCCATCTTTTCAGATCCTGAAATTGCAGTGGCAGGAATGACTGAAGCCCAAGCCAAAGAGAAAGGCATTGATTTCATCACAAGCAGGGCTTCTTTCCTTGCGTCTGGTAGAGCTATGAGCCAACTGGAAACAGATGGATTTGTCAAATTGATTGCAGAAAAGTCAACTGGTGTCTTGCTTGGTGCAGAAATTGTTGGTCCTCATGCTTCTGATCTGATTTCTGAAGTGGCTCTTGCTTTGGAAATGGGTGCAACAGTTGAGGATGTCGGTTATACCGTTCATCCCCATCCAACCTTGCCTGAAATGATTATGGAAGCCGCAGAATCCATTGAAGGAAAGGCCATCCACGTTCCAAATGTCAAAAAACGTTGAAGAATTTCTTTCTCTTGCTCAATTCCTTGATTTTATCTAGAATTCTGCATATGTATAAAATTTTAGAAAAATGTTAACTGACAATCATTTCAATATCCTTTAAATCCACACACTTTACTTTCTTTCCTTCAAAATTATCTATCTTCTTAGTGAAACTTTTAGCAAAGATAATAAACTCTTCTTTTCTATTATCTATATTCCAATCAACATACTGCGTTTTTCCAACAAGTTCTTTCATTATTTTGTTTGGATTTACTTTGTTTTTGTATTTGCACTCTCCAAATAAAATGATTTTTTCTCTTTCATTTAACCCTACTATATCAATTTCCTTATCCTTGTACCACCACCTTCCTATCTTGTTATAATCCAGCTTTCCCTTGTTTACCAATTCTTCCATAATTTCTATGCATACATTCTCAAATTTTAGTCCCATGTAAATTGAAAACTTCTTTTTGAAATTACTAAATGCACTCACAGTGATATTTCTCTCGATTTGATTCCTATAAACCGAAACAAATCCATAATAGAAATTAAAGTAACTATCTGAGATTACATATATTCCCTTTTTGCTTATTCTTGATTTTGTTATGGGAAGTTCTCTTTCTATTATCCCTAAATTTTCTAAATTTTTTAAGTATTGATTAATGTTTGAATCTCCTACGTAATTACATATTTCTCCAAACTTTGTATTTCCTGATGCAATTGCTTCAAGAATGGTTTCATAATACGCCAAATTTTTTAATTCTTCACTAAGAATAAGCGATGTATCATAAAACAAAAGATTTGTTGGATTAAAAAAGGAGTCCTTTATGAATGACTGAATATTTTCATGTTTAAAAATTTCTAAATATCTCGGAATTCCTCCGATTACTGAATATATTTCAATTACCAATTCTATGGGTTTATTATGAAACCATTTCATGACATTCTTAAATTTCAATTGTTTAAGCTTAATTATTTTGGTCATCCTTCCATATATAGGTGATGATCTGGAAATAACTTCTTCTGAAATTGTAGAGATTAGGGAACCACATAATACCAAACGTGAATTGCTATTCTGGATTTTTTTATCAATTATTTGCTGAAATTCAGATGCAATACCTCTGGAATTTCTTATAAGATATGTAAATTCATCGAGTATTATGTCCACATCTTTCATTTGAGAAATCAAAAAAGATATGGCATCAAAAAATGATTTGAAAGATGCCTTAGGAATGCTTAAATATTCACATATGGCATGGCTAAAAAGCTTTAAATTATAATTCTCAGACTTATTTTGAAAAGTAAAAAAAAATCCATTGTTTTTACAAAACTCTTCCAATAATCTTGTTTTTCCAATTCTTCTTCTACCAAATACTACAAC